>NVSD01000024.1 GCA_002401105.1 Flavobacteriaceae bacterium
TTATCATAGGTCCATTCATGAAAACCCATTTTTTGACTTAATAAATTGACACCCGGCGCTGGCCTTTCTGACCTTTGATGATGAACACCACCGTTTTGCCTTTGCTGACCTTGATGTCATCAGGCCCGAAGAGGACGATAAAGATGATCGCGGCATGGTCGGTGTCGACCATGTGGCCTATGACTACGCTAGCCTTCGCGATCTTTTGGAAAATTATGACGGCTTTAAAGCACAAGGCATAACCCCCTATTGGTGTATCAATCACGGCATGAGTGTATCGCTATATTACGCCGACCCTGACGGCAATCAGATGGAATTTACCGCTGATGTCTTTGCCACCAAGGCCGAAGGCAGTGCCTATTTTCATAATCTTAAAGAAGACGACAACCCCGTTGGCGTCGAATACGATCCTGACGAATGGCTGACTAAATTGCGTTCTGGGACCCTCGAAGCCGAACTTTTAAAATTTGACGCTGCGGGCGAAGTGTCACCGATACGGGGCGCAATGATGGCGTGATCGCCGCAGGGGGCGCTATGAGGCGCACTGCGGCGATCACGTTTGCCAATGGAATTACAAACAACACAAGACAGGAGGACGCATATGCGTACAGGAAACAGGTTAGCGGGTAGAATAACGAGGTCATGCCATGACCCTGAATGATCTCTACCTAATCTCGCAGGTTGTTGCCGTAGCGGCACTGGTGCCTTCTGTGATTTATCTGGCGATACAAGTGCGCCAAAACACCTTACAGGCTCGTGCCAATGCCGCCTAYCAATTYYTAGARGCYWCRGGRAGYATCAAYGYRRTTCCCATSGSCAATAARGMAAYGGCRMGTGTGRTACGGCGCGGRSTWGAAGATATTTCYGKKCTWGATSCYGATGAAAGAWTGCAANTTMSTYKGKTTTGNCGSTCARCAYTTTACAACSYACARYACCRTRTAYGARCTTTAYTGCAAYAARACMYTAYCCRARASCCAATGGCATCCGATCAAAAAAGACATACTGACGGTACTGATTATGCCCGGTGCCCGCACGGTTTGGGACGACTTCGCCGTGCATGGCTTATCTCCGGCTTTCATCACCTATGTGGAGGACTTGCTAAAAAGCGGCGAGGACAGTTATTCGCTGGATCAATTATGGGGATCGAAAGAGGAAGAAAAATGACCCTACGCCGCTTCAACGTACAATCTAAACCCAGAGTGGTTCGCTGCGCTGTAACAACAGGAGAATATCATGGAACTCAATCTATCTGAAAGTGCGCAAATTGCTGAAATCATAAGTGCCTTTGCCATTGTGCTGTCCCTGTTTTTTGTTGGTTTTCAACTGCGTGATAATGTCAAGGCTACACGGTCAGCAACCGCAAATTCGTCAATTGCATCGCTGAGTGCATGGTATGCAGGTCTTGGTCTAAGTGARCAGGCTAGCGCCAACTACTACACAGGTATAACTAATCCTGACGCGCTGCCGCAGGAAGAATGGGTTCAATTTGTCATGGGTCTTCACGCAGCGTTTTTAAATTTTCAAAACAGTTATTATCTGGCCGCAGAAGGCACACTGGATCACGAAATCCGCAACTCGCTGACAGCGGCCATCGCCGCCGTTAAAGGTCAGCCTGGGTTTCTCCGGTATTGGCAACAGCGCAAACCCATATTCTTTCCCGAATTTCAGGATTATGTGGATCTGATAGTTGCATCCGATCAGGTAAACTCGGAAGGTGTCTACAAAAAGATAGAACCCGTTGGAGCCACACCATGATCCTGCGCCGTACAATAAAACCAGAGAAACCAAAACCAAAGCTTATTTCTATGAAAGGAAAAAAGAAAATGAAAAAATATTATACAAACAATATGAGAAAATTACTAGTACTATTTACTGTGTTTATAGGGACTTTATCTTATGCTCAACAAGAGTTAAAGATAGATTTATTGGATGCAGTGGCTTTAAAAACTGTAGAGATTTCATATGAAACATATATAAGTGAGCAATCTTCGATTGGACTTTCTGTTTTGTTTAATTTCGAGAAACAAGAAGCTGACTTTAGGTACAATGAGGACCGTATGCTAACGCCTTTTTTTCGTCATTATTTTAGTGTAAAAGGCAATTGGAACATGTTTGGCGAAGTGTTTTTTGGATTAAATACTGGAGAAACAGAAGAAGCTCCTTCATTAGAAGGGAGTGAGAAGCAATATAAATCCTATACGGATGGTGCCTTAGGAGTTGCCATAGGGAGTAAATATATTTCTTCGGCTGGTTTTGTCCTTGATATTTATGGCGGATTGGGTAGAAATCTGTTTTCAGACAAATCGCCTAGTGTGGTGCCAAGAGTTGGGATAAATATTGGATATCGATTCTAGGAAATAACTACTTTTTTATATTTATTATAAGAAAAACGTCAAGCTCCTTAGGGAAGTTGACGTTTTTTTTATTGAACCGTAAGTTTTTGCCCTATACTTATATTAGTGTTGTTTAGATTATTTTTACTTAGTAAGGATTGTACCGGTATTCCGTATCTTCTAGAAATGCTGTAAAGGGTTTCTCCTTTAGTAACGGTGTGTTGGTTTGTGTTACTGTGTTTTAAGGTCTGTAGAGGCGTCTTTTTAACGGAGCTTTGTGGGCTTACTTTTAGTGTTCTTCCTATGTGTAAAGCGTGGTTTTCAGAAAGGTCGTTCCATAATAAAAGTTCGGCAATACTAATGTTGTGTTTATTGGAAATACTGTAGTAAGTATCACCGTCAGTTACCTTATAAATAGAAGTAGTTGTATTGACTTTTATAGCATCGTTTTTTTGTGTTTTGAGCGTACTTGTCTTGGCTTGATGTTCGTATTTTACATAGCCAGACGTTTTATGCATCCATGCTTTTTTTCCGTCTAGTTCAATTTCAATATAAGCATCTGAATTTTGAGCAAAAGAATTTGCCGCATAGCACAGGATAGCTATTGCTAGGATTTTCATTTTCATAATGTTTCTTTTTCTTTTTTCAAAAATAGTGAATTTTCTATCTGAAAGCAAAAAGTGATGGCGTATTTGCATTCTTTAAACTGGTTTAATACAGTCTATTATTTGTGTTTTTTAGAGCGGTTCAATTGGTTTTTAAAATCATTTTCCTATAATGTTCTCCGCCTAAAAATAGAAAATACTTTTGTGAAAGACGGTTGGTGATATGAATTTAATTAGCCAACGTGTTGCGGTAGTTGGATATACCTTGGATATGTAACGAGCGTTTTTATTTAAAAGTATCTCGATGCATCTTTTATGAATTTGATAAATGTTACAGGATGCTAATTATTGGCATTGTTCTTGATCTTTACGCAACATTACTCTGAAGATTAATTATATTTTAAACTCCCCAATATGAAGTATTTCTCTTTTTTTTTAGTGCTATTTTTTACTAGCCAGTCTCTTTTTTCACAAGAAAACATCGATATTCAGCAAGAAATTGCAGTTTTGAAAATGGAAAATAAATTCTTTAAAGCTCGGTTAATTAGTATTGATAAAAGTTTTTATGACATTGAGAAAAAGAAATTAGAAACCGCTATTATTTTAGGCGTTAAGATGAGTGAGAAGTGGAATAACCTACAAAATAATATATCTATTAGTAAAGGGTTGAATAGGATTACTCAAATCAATAGTGTTGGAGAGTCCAATGCTTTGGGACTTAACTTTGATGCTACTATTCAGGAAATGATTGATAAGAATTTAGTGGTTTCATTTAAGGAAGCTCCAGAGGCATCTCAGGCATCTAAAAGCAATGCTAAAAGTAGGTGGAAAACAATTGTGCATCGAATATTGAATAATGATGTGGTGCAAAGTTTTGTCAAGTCGAATCCGTTTACCTCAATTGCGAATTCTTTGATTAATTCAGCGATTGGATTTACAAGCTTCGATGTGGTGACACAAGCGGATATTAAGTTGGTAACGGTGGGTGAGGAGTTGCCTAAAAAGTACAAGCATTACCGAAACGAGTGGAAAACAAAATACGATATTATTGGAGCTACAACGGTGAAATCTATGGCGCATGCGAACAATGTGATTTCAGACAAAGCCTTACAGGGTTTTTCTGAAGCCATTAAGCCGTACATTAGTCTTTATAATCAAATGGCAGCTTCTAATTTAAAGTTTCAAATCCAAATACAGGAAGTCTCTAGTTTACATGCCGACTATAAAGATGTGATTTCTACTTATGATAAAGAATTGTTGAGGTCTTTAGATATTGTTTATTTAAGTGATTTACCTTCTAGGTTAAGCGGATTGACATATGTAGCCTTGGATTCCTCTTTCCCTGCGTATCGAGAGGTAATAGAAAAACCAGCACTGTCTGCAGCAAGAGGCTTGGCTAATCAATACACTATTCTATATAAAAAAGTCAATGAGTTAAATATTCGTTTTTACGATGTGCATACCAAGCATTTTAAGGCTTATATCAAGCACTTGAATGATGCACTAATTTTAACGGAAGGAGGGAAAACTAATTTTGATAAAGTTAAAATCCTACAATCCATTCGCTTTTTAGAATTGCAGTTGATTGCCTCTGAAAAAGCAAAGAATCAATTATTACCTAAAGAGTAACTATTCGCTATTAGGCTTGGAGTTAAATTGGTTTATGTTGACGTGGATATTATAAAAACGCCCAACAGCTATTTCTAGCGTTGGGCGTTTTATGTAAATTATGTTTTACGATATCTTACGTTTAGCATAAGAGCGACCGTTGTTATTGCTTTTAAATAAATGGCTTTTATATTGCCTGTGAAACTGTTAAACATAGCTATGTTTTTAGTTCAAAAAATTGATTTTATTATGTAGATTTGATGAGTTGTTTCCTGATAAACAGTTGTTTATTTTATTGTTTGAGGAACTATTGTTTAATGTGACTATGAAACCTCAAAAATTCTAATATGAACAAAAATACTTTTTTAGTACTCGTAGTGATAGCTATGGGTTTGTTTTCGTGTAGTAAAACAAGTAAAAAAAAGCAATATGTAGACTGGCAAACATTTTATTTTAGGTCGGATACTGTTTCTGGTAAATTCATAGAGAAACTTGCGATGTTTATTCCTGTAAAGGTCGAAAACGACACAACGGTTTATAAAATGCAATTTGATACTGGGGCAGATATGACAGGGTTTTATGAAAATCCAATTCGAGAAATAGAAGCTTTCGCTACTGAAATTGATACATTTAATGTAGACCAATATTCATCGTCAATTTCGCTTTATTTGGATTCTTATAAATCCAATGTCAAGGCTTATCCTATTCGTAAAAACTATGGAGTTAAAGGGTCCAAACTTATTGGAACTATAGGAGTGAATAATTTTAAAGGAAAAGTATTGATTATAGATTATCCCAATGAAAAATTTGCAATTTTAGATAGTATCTCTAAAACAACAGAATTGCAGTATGAGTCTGTTGATTTTGAAACTGTGCAAGGACGAGTGGTTTTAAATTTGACTATTAGGGAGCAGCAGTATAAGTTTATGTTTGATACAGGTTCTTCCACGACTCCTTTAATCACAACAATGTCCCTTTATGAAAAATTCACTTCAAATATTAAGGTTGATAAAGACACTATTAAGGCGTATTCTTGGGGGATTAAAGTGATTGCGCCTGGAGCAAAAATCCATTATCCAATAAAAGTTGGAGATGTAAAACTAAAAGTGAATAGCACGGTCTACGGAACCGACGCTGAACACACCTTGGCGTTTTTTAAAGATTCCAATATAGACGGGTTAATTTCTAATCCTTTCTTTTTTAATGATGTTGTACTGATTGATTTTAAAAATAAAAAGTTTGGAGTGAAGAAGTAATACTGTTCTCGCCATTGCTTGTATATTATAAAAACGCCCAACAGCTATTTCTAGCGTTGGGCGTTTTGTATAAAATTTATAGTGTAAATAGTTCCGTAAAGTCTCCTACTTTAAGGTGAAAATTTACATCTCCAATGCTTTGGTAGGATTATTATCCATCAATAATTCTACAGGATTTTCCAATGCTTCTTTAACCGCAACTAAGAATCCAACAGACTCACGTCCGTCAATAATTCTGTGGTCATAAGATAAGGCAACATACATAATAGGTTGGATCACCACTTCGCCATTCACAGCCATAGGGCGTTGTACAATATTGTGCATTCCTAAAATTCCACTCTGAGGTGGGTTTAAGATAGGCGTAGAGAGCATAGAACCGAATACACCACCATTGGTAATGGTAAAAGTTCCACCCGTCATTTCATCGATGGTTATTTGACCGTCACGTGCACGGATAGCCAAACGTTTCACTTCACTTTCCACACCTCTAAAGCTCAATGCTTCGGCATTTCTAATTACAGGAACCATCAATCCTTTTGGTCCAGAAACAGCAATAGAAATATCATGGAAATCATGGGTTATTTGATAATCACCATCCAGCATAGAATTCACGTCTGGATACATTTTAAGTGCTCTTACTATGGCTAGCGTAAAGAAACTCATAAACCCTAGTCCAACGCCGTGTTTGGCTTTAAAATCTTCTTTAAACTGCGTACGTAAATCAAAAATAGGTTGCATGTTTACCTCGTTAAAGGTGGTTAACATGGCGGTTTCATTTTTAACAGTTACCAAGCGTTCTGCTACTTTTCTACGTAACATGGACATTTTTTTACGTCCGGTTCCACGGGCACCTCCTGTTGGAGTTCCCATGCTCGGAACTGCTTTTACAGCATCGTCCTTGGTAATACGACCATCGCGGCCAGAACCTTTAACGGTTGTGCTAGCAATGTTTTTTTCGTCTAATATTTTTTTAGCTGCAGGTGAAGTTGTACCACTTGCATAGGTTTCCTTTTTAGGGGCTGCAACTACGGGAGCTGCTGTTTTAGTTTCGGTGGCTGCAGGAGTTTCAGAACCTGCTGGTTTTTCACCATCTAAGTCAATTAAACATACCACAGATCCAACCGTTACGGCATCACCTTCTTCGGCTTTTAAAGTAATAATCCCACTTTCTTCCGCAGGTAATTCTAAGGTTGCCTTGTCAGAATCTACTTCTGCAATAGGTTGGTCTTTTTCTACGTAGTCACCATCTTCAACTAACCAAGCTGCTATTTCTACTTCTGTAATTGATTCTCCTGGTGAAGGAACTTTCATTTCTAAAATCATCTTTTATAATTTTAATGCACGGTATCAATAGGATTGATACGTTAGTTGTTGTTAGTTTTTTTCTGTTGTAAATACATTGTCTATCACTCGTTGATGACGACGTTTAAATCTGGCTGATGAGCCTGCTGCTGGCACTGCAAAATATGGTTGAGAGGCAACTTGCAAGCGAACCAAATCTAAGCGTTGTAACATATGACTCCAAGCACCCATGTTTTTAGGTTCCTCTTGGGCCCAAACGTAGTCTTTTACGTTAGGRTAGCGGTCTATCACTTTCTGTAATTTGTCTAAATGTAGTGGAAATAGTTGTTCTATTCGAACGAGGGCCACGTCATTTCTRTCTAAAGTTGTACGTTCTGCTAATAAATCATAATAGAATTTACCTGTACAGAATACTAGTTTTGTAACGGCTGTTGGGTTGATGGTATCATCTATCACTTCTTGGAAACTACCAGTAGCAAATTCTTCAATACTGGAGACTGCTAATGGGTGACGYAACAAGCTTTTCGGCGTAAATACAATCAATGGTTTTCTGAAATTTCGTTTCATTTGTCTACGTAACAAGTGATAGAAATTTGCAGGCGTTGTACAATCTGCTACGGTCATATTATCGATGGCGCAGAGTTGTAAAAAGCGCTCCATACGTGCGGATGAATGTTCAGAACCTTGTCCTTCGTACCCATGTGGAAGTAATACCACTAATCCGTTTTGTAATTTCCACTTGTCTTCAGCTGCAGACATGTATTGGTCAAAAATAATTTGAGCTCCATTGGAGAAATCACCAAACTGTGCTTCCCATATTGTTAGTGAATTAGGATGTGCCATGGCGTAGCCATAATCAAATCCTAAGACGCCGTATTCGGATAAAAGAGAATTGTAAATAGTCATTTCTCCTTTTCTGTCTTCTATAGTATTTAGTAGGTTGATGCGTTCCTCTGAGATTTCATCACGTAATATTGCATGACGGTGCGAGAACGTTCCACGCTCTACGTCTTGTCCTGAAATACGGACGTCAAATCCTTCTTGTAATAAACTTCCATAGGCTAAGGTTTCTCCAACACCCCAGTCAATTTTATTRGTGTCAAAAACCATTTTTGCGCGGTCGCGTAAAATACGTTCCGCTTTCCTAACAAATTTCACGTTCTCTGGGACGGTAGAAATTGTTTTGGCGATGCTTTTTAAGGCCGCTTCCGGATAGGTAGTATCTATTTCCTCCAGTAAACCGGGGAGGCGTTTTCTAGGTAAATCTTTCCATGTTTCCTTCATGAATTCACGTACCGTGGAATTTGTTTGTAGTTTAGATGCCTGGTATTCTTCTTCTAAAAAATCTTTAAATTCAGAGGATTCTTTTGTTATGTACGCTTGGTCAACAACGCCTTCGGCGATTAGTTTAGCCGCGTAAATGTCACGTGGATTGCTGTGTTTAGCAATCGCTTTGTATAAATGTGGTTGGGTAAAACGAGGCTCATCACCTTCGTTATGTCCGTATTTACGATACCCGAGTAAATCGATAAAAATATCACGTTTAAATTTCATTCTATAGGCCAATGCCATTTCTATGGCGTGTACTACGGCTTCGGCATCATCTGCATTTACGTGTAATACGGGTGATAAGGTAACCTTTGCAACATCTGTACAGTAAGTACTAGAACGTGCGTCTAGATAATTGGTGGTGAATCCTATTTGRTTATTTACTACTAAATGTACWGTTCCTCCTGTGGTGTATCCGTTGAGGTTACTCATTTGYGTTACTTCATACACCAGGCCTTGTCCGGCAATAGCRGCATCACCGTGTATAATTAAGGGTAGTAATTTGGAGCTATCGTTGTTGTACTCCTTTTCTATTTTAGCGCGCGCAATYCCTTCCATAATAGGAGCGACTGTTTCTAAATGTGAAGGATTAGGGACTAARTTCATTTYAATCTCCTTGTTGTTCTTCAATGTTTTATTGATGGTCAAGCCTAGGTGATATTTAACATCTCCGTCAATGGTTTGGTCTTCAAAATCTTTTCCTTCAAATTCGCTGAACAAATTACGAACGGGTTTTCTGAAAATATTGACCAAGGTGTTCAAACGCCCTCTATGTGCCATTCCTAAAACAAACTCATCCACATCGTATTTTTCCGCAGCTGTTCTAATGATGGATCCCAAGGCGGGGATTAATGTTTCACCACCCTCTAAAGAAAATCGCTTTTGWCCAACGTATTTTGTTTGTAAAAAATGCTCAAATACAATGGCTTGGTTAAGCTTTGTTAAGATGTATTTTTTCGATTCTGGCGAAAAATTCGGGTGATTCGAATTTTTATTTAACTGTGCTTGAAACCATTTTATCTCCTTTGGATTACRGATATACATATATTCCACTCCGATAGAGTCACAATAAATTGTTTCTAAGTGCTCAATAATTTCCCGAAGTGTGGATTTTCCAGTTCCAATAATCTCTCCTGCATCAAAAATAGTATCTAAATCGTTTTCGGAGAGTCCAAAATTKTGCAAWTCTAATGTCGGTGTGTATTCACGTCGCGCACGCACAGGATTTGTTTTAGTGAACAAATGTCCCCTAGTTCTGTACCCGTTAATTAAATCCACTACTCTGAATTCCTTCAGTACATTTTGAGGAATCTCTTGTTTTTCTGTGTCGTCTTTAAACGAATAGTTTTCGTTGGCTAAATCATATCCTTGGAAAAAGCTTCTCCAGCTTGGTTCCACGGTATCTGGATTTATCAAATACTGGTCGTATAAGTCTGCGATGTAGCCAGTAGAGGCCGCATTTAAAAATGAATATTTATCCATGTGTTTGTTAGTAATCAGCAATTTTAATTAGCTAGGGTCAAAAATACAAATTTTCATTTAAATACTGTTTTTTATCATGTTTTTGTTGCTTTTTTGCTGATTACCTAAGATACGACATGAAAAACCCATGGAATGTTACTATTTTTAAGGATAGCGAAGGATTCTTGCTGATAGTGTAAAGTTTATTGTTTGTTATTGGTGACTTGGGATTGGTGAATTCGAATCAGGAATAAGGATGGTAGGACATTGGACAGTTTGTTGCTGTTTTTCGTGATTCGTGTTTTGCATAAAATTGCTAGTCCTATTTCTTTCTTTTATACATTCTGAGTATCACTCAAAGCTGCTAGTCCTATGTCTTGTGTCCAATAGTCCTGAGTCTCTTTTTTCTTCATACCGAGTATCACATCCCCCGTGTTCCATTCCAAGTGTCATCCTCGCGGAGGCGGGGATCCAGCGTTAAGAAAGCTGCGTCCAGAGCATCACCCAAAATCACTAGTCCTATGTCCTGCGTCCAATAGTCCTGTGTTGTTTGTTTTATTCATTCCGAGTATCGCACAAATCAGCTAGTCCTATGTCCTGCATCCAATATTCCTGTGTCTTTTCTTTTAATTATTCCGAGTATCACATCCCCCGTGTTCCATTCCAATTGTCATCCTCGCGGAGGCGGGGATCCAGCGTTAAGAAAGCTACGTCTAGAGTATCGCACAAATCAGCTCGTCTTATGTCCTGTGTCAAATAGTCCTATGTCTTTTCTTTCATACATTTCGAGTATCACACAAAGTAGCTAGTCCTATGTCCTGCATCCAATAGTCCTATGTCTTTTCTTTCATGCATTCCGAGTCTCACACAAATCATCTCGTCCTATTTCCTGTCTCAAATAGTCCTGTTTTACTTTTTTAGTCTTATATCTTAGGTCCAATAGTCCTGTGTCTCTCTTTTATGAACTTCAAATATCACGTAAAAACGCTAAATTTATGTCTTGTGTTCAGTAGTCTTGGTGCTTCTAGGGTATTTTAATAAAAAAACTACCATCCTAAAATATTGATTCCAAACGATTTGAAAAATAAAATAAAAGTTTCTTGTAAAAACACTTGTGAGACCTAGAAAACATTGTATATTTGCACTCGCAAAACGGATATATTCCTCCTTAGCTCAGTTGGTTAGAGCATCTGACTGTTAATCAGAGGGTCCTTAGTTCGAGCCTAAGAGGAGGAGCAACGTTTCTAAAACCTTTACATTTATGTAAAGGTTTTTTTTTGTGCCTANTTTTTTTTGTTTCTTGCTGATTTAGAAACGACTACGTTTTTATTGTAAAAAATATGTAAAAAACCCTTGTGGAGCCTATAAAACAATGTATATTTGCACTCGTATTATATGTACAGTCCTCCTTAGCTCAGTTGGTTAGAGCATCTGACTGTTAATCAGAGGGTCCTTAGTTCGAGCCTAAGAGGAGGAGCAAAGTCTTTACAGCAATGTAAAGACTTTTTTTTGTGCTTATTTTTATTTTATGTAAATTTATACTCCTTAATATTAGCTATTTATGAGAACGATTGTTTTTTTAGTATTGTGTTGCAGTAGTGTCTTTTGTTTTTCTCAAGAGCAAAAAACATTGCCTAAAAGTATTGATTTGGTAACTGTAAACCCAATACCTGAATTGGATAATATGTTTACGAGTCAGGATGTTTTTAAAAAGGACTTGAAAAACTATCCAATTCTATTTAAAAACACGCATTTTGCTGAAAATAACATAGTGTCTAATCAGTTGGCGACGATGTTGTCATCTACGGATAAGAAAAACATGGAATTTGAATTGGATGAAATGATGTTTTCTTTTAATAATCTTGTTGGAATTTATAAGAATAGGAGTCCTAAATAATTACTTTTTGTTTGCCTTAGACTTTTATTACAAGTCCTCCGTAGCTGTAGGTTTGGATGGATTACGGATTCGTTGATTTTATTGATGAAATTGGCCTAGGTATCTAAGATGTTCTTCGGTAGGTATTTTCTTTTAACTTGTGAAGGAAATACATCAAAAAGAACGATTCTCCGTCTGCAGGAAGAATTCCTTTGTGATAGTTAATAAGGGTATATTGTCTTGTTTTATTCGCTCCATGCTTAATCGTGGATTCATTTTTTTTAAACTTATTTTTTTAAGATGATATAATTAAATATCTTCATCCAAAAATTTGCAATATCAAATTGATATTTTTAGGTCTTTCTAGAAGTCAATTTTAAATAAATGAATTATGAAAAAAGCATTATTACTAGTATTAGTAGGGGTTTCCATGGTCAATTGTGAAATTAAACCTGACAAGCAAGATGAGAATAAGAATTACATTCAAACCGAAACAAAGGTATTGGATACGGTGCTTCGGTTTTCAGAGACTTCTAAAGAGGTGTTGAGATTTAGCTTGTCCGAAGCTATAGAAAAACATACGTTAACTACTTTTACGAATTTAAAACAAAATAGCCTTGGTACTATTGTAAAAGTATTGAATGGGCCAGAAGGTGGTCGTTATTATCTATTCGAATTAGATAGTCCTTATAAATACGAGTTAAAAAACGAATCCAAGCAAGCAACATTTTTAATTTTAGCGGAGAAACATGCAAAGTATCCATTGGGGTATGGCGTGAAAGATGTAAAAGTAAATGTTGCAGGAATTAAAGATCTTAGCCTTTTGAAGGATTCAAGTTTTGATTGGGATAACGCATTTTTTATTGGTGAATTTTTAGTGAGTGCTCTGTAGGGTCTTAGTTTTTGATAAAAGATAGCTTTGCGTTTAATTTTTAAGGGAAACGTACTTGAATCATAGGGTGAAGCACTTTTTTTGTTGTTATTTTGTGCTTGAATTTCCCGAATGAAAACTACTGTTTTCGTAGGGTGAAAATGAGTACACTAAAAATGAAAAAAACAAATAACTCCGCTATTGTAAATCCGTCTAAATTTCCGTTTTTCTATGGATATGTAATTGCATTTGTGGGGACTATAGGTGTTTGGGCTAGTTTTCCTGGTCAAACTGTCGGGGTATCCGTGTTTACGGATCCTGTAAAAGACGCCTTGGGCTTGAGTCGAAATCAATTCAGTAATGCCTATTTAGTGGGGACTTTTTTAAGTGCTTTGTTGATAGGGAAGTCTGGGCGGTTGTTAGACGTCTTAGGGACTAGGTTGGTTACCTTTTTGTCTTGTTTATTGTTGGGGTTTGCGCTTTTGTTGGCCTCWGTTTCTGTAGAGATTTCTACCTTTTTTGGAACTGCTTTTAATATAGATTCTTGGGTCATTCCTTTTGTGGTAATTTCCTGTTTGTTTTTCTTGATCCGATTTAGTGGACAAGGTTTGTTGACGATGGCGTCCCGAAATATGATTATGATTTGGTTTGATAAAAATCGAGGGAAAATCAATTCATTTACAAGTATATCTTTGTCGTTGGGATTTTCTCTAGCACCCTTATTAATTAATGTTTTAATAGATGATGGCGGCTGGGAGCATGCTTGGCGTTTATTGGCTTTAGGGATTTTTGTATTCAGTATTTTTGTGTGGCTCTTTTATAGAGATAAACCAGAAGATCATGGATTATTGCCGGATGGTGTGGTTGAGGTTGTATCCTCAAAAACTAAAGAGGGTGWAACAAAGGACATTTCCTTTACTGTTGAGCAAGCTACTAAAACCAGAAGTTTTTGGATGTATGCGCTTATGTTAGCTTTTAATGCCTTTATCGTTACAGGTTTTTCTTTTCACATCGTCTCTATTTTTGGAACGATAGCTGTGGATAAATCGGCCGCTGTGGCCATCTTTTTTCCAATTTCCATCGTGTCTGTAATCGTGTCATTGGTTTTTAATGTACTGAGTGATTATATGAAGTTGCAATGGCAATTGTACGGGATGATTTTTGCAGGAGCACTCGCTTCTTTGGGTTTGTTTTATCTTTCGGAACCATTTGGTAAGTATCTGTTGATTGTTGGAGTAGGGGCTTTAGGAGGCTTTTTTTCGGTGCTAAATGCCATTGTGTGGCCTCGGTTTTATGGAAGGAAAAATTTGGGAGCTATTACGGGTAAAGTAATGAGTTTTATCATCGTTTCTTCTGCGATAGCACCGAGCTTATTTAGCTTTTTCTTTAGTTATTTTGGGTCTTATAGATATATTGGACTCTTGTGTTTGGTGTTTTTAGCTTTTTTGCTGATTGGTTCTCGTAAGGCAGTTATTCCGAGAGTGTAAATATTTGATGTAGGACCTGAGGGAATCAGGACGTAGGACTTCTCATTGTTGTGTGAGTATTGTTGTGAATCAGGACTCAAGGGATTCAGGATTCAGTACATTGGACTTCTCGTTGTTGTGTGAGCAATATGTGTTGTCGAACAGTCGGCTTTAGCGAAGCTTTTGTTTTTTTAGAAAGTGCTGTCTTGTAAAGAGAAATGAAGTTGCGTAGAACGTATTAAAAAATACAGGGCGTAGGTTGAATCAATTACAAAAAATAATGTTTTAATAACGGAATTAGAATGATTACCGTTTTTATAACAATCAACAAGGAGTGCTATAAGGCAGCTGTTTTATTTGATTAAATATCAAGGAGAAATGTCGGTTCATCATTCAAAAAAAAGTCTACCCGTAAAATCACTCACATCACAGCGAGAAGTCTTGTCTCCTGCATCTCTTGAGTCATAGTCTTTATCATCATCATCATCATCATTCAAAAAAAGTTCTCCCGTAAAATTGCTCACATATCAGCGAGAAGTCTTGTCTCCTACATCCCTTGGGTCCTTATTCGTTTTCATCATCATCATCATCATCATCATTCAAAAAAAGTCTACCCGTAAAATCACTCACATCACAGCGAGAAGTCTTGTCTCCTACATCCCTTGGGTCCTGATTCGTTCTCATCATCATCATCATTATCATTCAAAAAAAGTCTACCCGTAAAATCACTCACATATCATCGAGAAGTCTTGTCTCCTACATCTCTTGAGTCTTGAATCATAGTCTTTATCATCATCATCATCATCATTCAAAAAAAGTCTACCCGAAAAATCACTCACATTACAGTGGAAGTCTTGTCTCTTGCATCTCTTAAGTCCTGTGTCGTTAACATTCGCATCCCTCTCTCATATCTAAATTCTCAATTCTTCTTCACAAAAAAAAGCAGCAACACTTTCGCGTTACTGCTTTTAAACAAATCAAACTTTTGTTGAGTGCTTGATGCTTTTTTAGAAATTGATTTGAATTCTAGCTTTCACGAAAGATACACTGTCGTCTTGTCTAAAGTATTCGTTGTCAATATCCATGTATGTGTAGTTTAATCGGAACAAAACGTTTTTGTTGATATAGTAGTTTACAGCTACTGAATAATCAGTGCTTTCTCCACCACCAACACTATAGTTAGTTTGTCCTTTAGACGCTTTAATAGGGTCTCCGTTCCAGAATTTGTCTTGCATAAAGATACCGTCGATATCGTTTAGGTTTGTATTGTTGATACGACCTAAAATCTCGATAGATCCTGCTCCTGGGCGTTTAACGTATGCTGTAGAAGAATCATATTTATAGTTAGCTCCTTTTAATAAGTAACCAGCTTGAACGTAGTATCCGCTCATTTCGATATCTCTCTTTTCACCATACCAGCTTTCTAAGTCTTGTGCAGAAGAAGGCCATCCCCACATGTCTGGAGTACTGTGTTCAAATTCTAAATCCCAGCTAGAGTTACGGTATACTCTGTTGTTGTAATACTCTGATTGGATCATAAAACGATTGTAAGTTCCCAAAAGTTGAGCGTTTAATTTCAACTCGTTTTTTGCATGGTTTACGGTTCCGTTTAAGAAGGTGTGTTCTGGTCCTCCAGTAAATACTACTTCACGATTGTACTCGTCATCGTTGTATTTGCTATCAAATCCGTTGGCATCTGGTTTTCTGTAAGAAACCGAAGCTCCAATGTGAAAAGTCCTTCCTTCAGATACGATTGGGCTAAATACACCTTTTACAGTAGCGCTATATCCTGAATCTCCTTGTTGGTTGTTTCCGATACGTCCTCCAAATAAACCTCCAGATACGTAATACTTAGTGTCGTAAGTTGTGTATGATACCCCTACGCTTCTTCCAATTCCGAATGCTTCTCCAGAGAAAGAGTTACCGATAAAACGGCTGTCTTTACTAGAAATAGATCCTTGAATACCAAATGGCTCGAAAAAGTTACCGATTTTTAAAGCGCTATTGTCTGTAAAGTTATAGTTTACATAAATATCCTTTGCATCCACTCTGTTTTCTGCAAAACTGAAATTTATTTTACTATCCCATTTTCCCCAAGATGCTATGGCGAAAATTCTTACGTCACTGATGGTTACTTTTGAGCTTAAATCTGTGGCGTCGTCCTGGTAGTAAACTCCGTCCATATAGGCGCGTCCTCCAACTGACCAGTTAAATTCTTTTTCGGTAGATGTTGTTTCTTCTTGTGCAAATGCGCTTGTAGCTGCAAGTACAATAGAAGCGAATAGAAGTGATATATTTTTTAATTTCATCGTGATTCTTATTTTAATGTTTTTATACTATTTAGTTTCTTCCTATTGCAGTTCCGTATCCTAGGTCTGATAAAACAGATTGTGCCGTAACACCTGCTTCAGCACGTCCTTGATATCTTAAAGAAAGATCTGTTAAGTTTGTGAAACCTCCATCAATAAAGTTTGTTCTACTTACTTTTCCAGCCCATTCAGCATTGATTGTTCTGTCTGCATTGTCAAAACGAGATGCTTGACCTTCGTAATAGTAGTCACCATTGTATTTTTTTAATTGATCTAATGTATCGAATGAATACGCGTGGATGATGAATCCTGGACGGTGGTACATTTCGTTCATCCAAGTTTTTGTCAATTCGTCGTATTTATTTGGAGCTCCAGCGATTGAAGGCCCTACGATGTGTACGTTATGGTCTACTGAGAAATTTAAAACATCAGCAATCATTTCTGCGCTATCATCTTTTAAATTGTCGTATCCACCTTTCCATAATAACATACATTTAGGAATGTTTGGTAAGAATTGTTCTAGTAAAATTACACTGTTCCAAGAGAACGTTTGCAATATAATTCTTGATTTAGTGTTTGCTACACCTACCTTTCCTAAAGTTGTAGGAATCGTTTTTGGATTGTCAGTTGTTAACCATCCTTGCTCTTTTAGTACTTGAGCCAATGTTTCTTCCATTCCTGCGAATCTCCATGGTTCTTTAGTTTCAATATAAAGTCCTGGTCTGTTTCCATTGTCCATATCGTCTACAACCATTACAAATTCTCCTGTAGAAGCGTTTAAATCTAATGTTTCTCCTCCAGCTWCAGTCATGTAGTATGGTGCACGCTCTACATTTCTTTTTACTTTCATTCCTTCTGCAATCAATAAAACATCTTTTAAAGTWGATATYTTTTGATCGATAAATTCTAAACGMGCRTTTGCWGTTTGATCTTCRTTAAACCAAGATCCTGCATCTAAWGCACGYAATTCTTTTAATGTAAATTGACTTAARTCRTAATCTGCTYTACCTGGGTAAATRCTTTCTACRTCAGAAGTACGACGTAAGTTRTTRTCATGYAATGCYAATAAWAYACCRTCAGAAGTTTTTTGAATGTCTATTTCTAAATAATCAGCTCCCATGTTACGTGCCCAACGGAATGCYGCTTCTGTTTCYTCTGGTGCCCARAAAGTTGATCCACGGTGTGCAATAACGGCATCAGGTGCGTCTTCTTGTAATTGTTCAATTACTGCCAATGTTGCGGCGTTGACTGTTTTAAGTTCAATTTCTGCCGATTGATTCAAACTGTTTAAGTCTTTGGTGTCGTCGTCACATGCAACGAATCCAAGTARACAAATTGCTAAAGATCCTGTTAGGAACCTTCTTAAATTTAATTTAATCATTTAATTTGGTTTTATATTTATTATTGTTTGATTGTATTCTGTTTCTAGGGACAAGCGAAAAGGAATAAGCCAAAAGGGCTTGCTGCTGTGCTTGTCTTGATAATGTGTTGCAAGTTGTTTGTTGCTAGTTGCTTGTTGCTGGGCGAGAAACTATGGAAATCAAGTCCTGATTCCTGTGTCCTATCCGTAACAATGGGCATCTAACATCTAATTTAGTTGCTTGTTGCTAGTTGCTAGTTGTTTGTTGCTGGGCGAGAAACTATGGGAATCAAGTCTTAATTCTTGTGTCCTGACTCCTGTCTCTTATCCGCAACAATGGGCATCTAACATCTAATTTCTAACATCTCACATCTATCTACACATGTATTCCATTATGTCCTTTAGTTTCTAATCTCCATGAATATCCGATGAGTAATATGGCGATGACGCAAGCGCCGAGTAATACCATAAATCCTCCGTCCCATCCGTAATTGTCTACGACAATCCCCATGGCGATGTTGGCAAACATTGCGCCTCCTAGATAACCGAATAGTCCGGTAAGTCCAGCGGCGGTTCCTGCTGCTTTTTTAGGTACTAAGTCCAAGGCGTGAACTCCGATTAACATTACAGGTCCATAAATTAAGAATCCGATACATACTAAGGCAATTGATATGGCTGTAAGTGAATCACTGGTCCAGTACATATATACAGAAGCCATTACTAAAAYCATATAAATRATGCTYACTGGTGCRCGTTTTCCTTTAAAAACTTTATCRCTTAAGTAACCACATAAAAGWGTTCCTGGTATYCCRGCCCATTCGTARGCGAAGTATGCCCAACCMGATTCTTCGATAGAAAAYCCTTTGCTTTCCTCTAAATATAAAGGTGCCCAGTCTAACACGCCGTAACGTACTAGATATACGAAAGCGTTTGCGAATGCTATCGCCCAAAGCAATTTGTTCTTGAAGATGTATTTTACAAARATYTCCTTTGCAGTCATCTCTTTTTCGTCGGTGGCTGTATAATTATCCGGGTAGTCGTTTTTGTAGGCTTCAATATTTGGTAAACCACAGGATTGCGGCGTATCACGAATTAAAAACCATGTTAAAACTGCAACTCCTAAAGCTATAAATCCAGGGAAATATAGGATAGCATGCCAATCTGCAAAAATWGCRACACCTARAATAGCAAGRGGGCCAATAATACCACCTCCTACATTGTGTGCSACRTTCCAAATAGACATTTTAGTACCACGTTCTCGGATAGARAACCAGTGTACCATTACACGTCCACAAGGGGGCCATCCCATTCCTTGAAACCATCCGTTTAATAATAATAAAACGAACATGATTCCAACCGATGAGGTGGCAATAGGTAATGTACCCATAGCAATCATAGTAAATGCAGACAAAGACAATCCTACTGTTAAAAATACACGTGCATTGCTACGGTCGGATACATTCCCCATTAAARATTTACTCAATCCGTAAGCGATAGACACTCCGGATAATACAAATCCTAATTCAGNTTTTGTATAGCCCTGTGCAATTAAATATGGCATCGCCAAAGAGAATACTTTTCGAACTAAATAATAWCCTGCGTAGCCTGCAAATATCCCTAGGAATACTTGCAAACGCAGTCGTTTATAGGTCGAATCTATTTTATCTTCAGGTAGCCGTGTTTTGTGTGCGGCGGGTTTAAAAAAACTGATCATAATACGTGATGGTGTTTAGTTTAAAATATAATTTTTAGCAATCTCTTTAAAGTCTGCTACTTGTGCTGTTTCCCATGTGTTGTCATGTCCTAATTCAGAGGCTATTAATGCGGCAACTCTTGGAGCAATAGCAACACTTTCTTTAGCGTCTAGGAATAGTGAACGTGTTCTACGTGCCAATACATCTTCGATGGTTTTTGCCATTTCATAACGTACTGCCCATACTACTTGTGCTTCTATTATTTTTAACGATTTACTTACCTTAGTRCTTAATTTTTCTTTCTTAGCAAGCTCTAAAATTGCATCAGARTCTGAACCGTAAAAATACAAAGGATCGTTTAAATCTACGTGTTGTTTGTAACCGTGGATTTTAAGATTTCTAGTGTTTGATTTTGTTTGTTTAAAATCGCTCTTTTTAATCATGCGATTGATAACATCCTCTCCCATTTGACGATAGGTAGTCCATTTTCCTCCAGTAATGGTTAACATACCWGCATCTGAAACTACAATTTTATGTCCTCTCGAAATTTCTTTCGTTTTTTTACTTCCTTTTTCTGGAGCTGCYAAWGGTCTWARTCCDGMAAATACRCTTYTTACRTCWGCRCGRGTWGGYTCTTTWGYTARGTAWCGTCCTGCGGTTTCYAAAATAAAGTCTATTTCTTCKTCCAATGCTTTTGGTTCTARYTCWGCRTCYTCTTTCATRACGTCKGTHGTVCCWACYACAATTTTATTGTGCCATGGCACTGCAAATAATACACGTCCATCACTGGTTTGTGGTATCATAATCGCGAAATCATTTGGACAGAACTCTTTGTCTAATACTAAGTGAACTCCTTGGCTTACACAAACCATTTTGTCCGCTTTAGGTTCGTCCATTTTTCGGATATTGTCAATAAAAACACCAGTAGCGTTAATTACTGCTTTTCCTTTTATTTCTATTTCTTTTCCTGAAAGTTCATCTTTGATACGTACTCCGTTTACTTTCGAATCATTTTTAAGTAAACCGAYTACTTTSGTGTAATTTAARCAAAKMCCWCCTTTTTCTACAATRGTTTGTGCWARATTAATTCCRAATCTWGCRTCGTCAAATTGTCCATCGTGATAYACAACWCCTCCGTTTAARYYTTTTGTNTTTARSRKNTGGGATRCAWTTGATGGTTTTTTTTCTTGARTATGGTAAYGATCTTCCAAGRCTTAARCGTCCWGAAAGKARRTCGTACATAGTAAGYCCWASYGTRTAATATGGTTTTRYCCACCAGTTRTAACTWGGRATGATRAATTTTTGATCYTTTACTAAGTGAGGAGCGTTTTGTTTCATTAAACCTCTTTCGCGCAAGGCCTCTAAAACTAAAGGTAAATCTCCTTGTGCCAAGTAGCGCACGCCTCCGTGAACTAATTTAGTACTTCTACTTGATGTTCCTTTGGTAAAATCGTTTTGTTCTACCAATACAACAGAATATCCACGTGCAGCAGCTTCTAGTGCGGTTCCCAATCCTGTGGCACCACCTCCAATAACTATAAAATCGTAGATTTCTTTAGTTGCTTTTACCGAGTTAATCATTTCCTCCCTGTTCATTTTTGCTATTTTTTTATGTTTGTTTTTTATTGAGACTTATTTTCTGCCGCTAAATTATAATAATTCGAAACAAAAACAAACAAAACGAAACTTATTTTTTGTTTTGAGGCAGCAAAGTAGGTAAAATTTTGCTTACTTTGAGTGTCTTAGAGTATTTTTTGACGAAAAGGTAAATCATTGATGGTTCATGTGTTTATTTAGTCACATTGTAGAAATGTGTTGAATCAATCGTTTTCGTTGAGGAAAATCATTTTTAGGTGGCTGAAAATTTACGTTGTAGTATTTGTAAAAAACTTAATTTAGAAGTAAATTGAAACTATAAAGAAATAAACGAAAGACTGTGAAGTGGTTTTTAGGGTTGTTTTTGGAATTGTTAYGTTTCGTTTAAATTAGGTTATTATATTTGTTATATCGCATAGTTTGTCGGATTTCGTTTGTATAAAATGAGTATCTTTGATTACTAAACAAACAGGTATGGGATTGAGTATCGTTGAAAGGCATGAGCTGATTTTAAAGAAATTAGCGAAATACGGAAACGTAAGTGCTATTGAATTGAGTAAGGAATTTAATGTGTCTTCTGTAACGATTAGAAAGGATTTGAAACTTTTGGAAGACAGAGAGTTGCTTTTTCGTTCTCATGGACGTGCTATTCCTTTCAATCCGTATATTACAACAAGACCAATTAACGAGAAAGAAAAAATATCTGTAGCTGAAAAACGTGGCATCGCATCCGCTGCAGCAGGTACCATTCTGCCTAATGACAATATTATAATTGCTTCGGGTACAACTTTAATTGAATTTGCAAGGCATATTTCTGATGTGAATAATCTAACCGTTATTACGGCTTCTTTAAATACGGCACTCATTGTTTCTAAAAACCCATCTATTGAGGTCATTCAACTAGGCGGTGTTGTCCGTGCGAGTTCCTCCTCTGTTATTGGTCCCTTAGGAGAGAAAATGCTCGCTGAGTTTTCGTGTAATAAGTTGTACATAGGTGTGGATGGAATAGATTTGGAATATGGTTTAACAACCACCAATTCTATGGAGGCTTCCTTGAATAAAGTGATGATAAAATCGGCCCAAAAAATTATAGTCTTAGTCGATTCTTCTAAATTCGGTAAAAAAGGATTTGGACGTATTTGTGGACTGGAAGATGTGGATCAGATTATTACCGATACAGGGATAGATCTGGCGACAAAAKRMCRTNTYRATGRAGNTTSRWRYYSATGYSNTWGRWRGWGWANAGKWAWTWRTTKTTRGYWNTSSSWWRCWMGTTGTCYGNTNCTTGTTGCTGGAGGTGTTATCAATCCAGTTTCTTGCAGTTTTTGCATCTTACTGTCTCTTTCATAACATTGCTCAACTAATATCTAAATACTCATAGCTCAATACTAGTTAACAGTCCTGATTCCTGGATCTCTTTTGTCCTGTGTCTTTTTTGTCCTGTGTCTCTTTCACAACGTTGATAGGCTAATTTCTAAAATCTTTTTCCGATACTTAAGCCTCCTCTTGGTACAAAGTCGTTACTGTCATTGTTGAGTAAATTTCTTCCTAGGCCTCCATAAATTTCAAATATCCAACCTTTATCCGTTATAATTTTACTTCCAAGTGCGAACCCAAGAGCAACGTCAGTATGTGTTTTATTACTGTAATAGATGCCTTGTCCTGGTGCTATATCTGAGTAGTAATGTTGCTCTTCTTTGCTACTGTTTATCATTCCAAATATTTCCGTAAAAAAACCAGCCGCTGGTTTTTTTCCAAAATAAAATCGATAATGTGGGGTTAAAGCAAATTTCAAATTTATATCTTCTTCACCGGAAAATAAAAGGTCTATCCCTATGGACGATTCTTTATTTAGGATGTATTCGTATCCTATTTCTGGAATACCAATAAGGGTGTAGAGTGCATTGATTTTTATCTCATGCCTCATTATTTTTTCGGTTTCCTGAGCGTTGACTCCAAAAACACATAGCATTAATAGTGTAAAGATTATTTTTCTCATTTTTAATGATTTAATGTTCCGTTTGAACTATCAAATATAAGACAGTTATATTAAAATAGTCTTTCTGTAATGTTATTTCTACGGCGTATAGCTTAAGTAAAGAGTTATGATTTATTTTTTGCCGTTCAAACTGTTTGGTACAGCGCTTTTATAGCTAAATTTGAGCTTAATCTATATTTTATGAAATCAATCACAAACGCCGGCCCTTGTTTTGTAAGGGAGGGCGCCACGTTATTTATCCTGTTTCTTTTTTTTACTGCTTGTTCAGAGCAAGTTCCTGAGCAAGACTTAGAATTAAACCCTGTCGAAATAGTAACTGATGTTACTGTTTCAAAAGATATCAATAACGATGGTGAATTAARTATTCTAGTTATCGGAACTAGTAATTCCATTCATTATAAGTCTGGGGCATTTGCTTCGGATAAAATAGCGACATCATTAGAAAATATACTAGCACAAGACGCATCCATTAAAGAAACTATACATGTTTCTTTTGAAGAKMYWWWTWKAAATAAATTGGTTACTTTTGGAAATGGTGGCGGGGGTGTCGTTTATGAACGGTATTATGATTGTCACTCTTTGATGCAATACTATTATTGGCCGGACGGTCGAGATGAAAGGTTAGAATACATAGCAGGGAAAGGAAGTGTAAAATGGGACTATGTTGTGATAGGAGCCGATCCATATATTGTAGCAAAAATACCAGGTTATTATTCCTTAGGAGTTAATAAATTACTTACTACGATAGCAGAAGGAGGCGCTAAACCTTTATTATTAATGGTTTGGTCTAAAGATGAATCCATAGCAACTATTTCTCATTTTTCCGAATATACGTATCGAACAGCAGATGGTGCCAGCATACCTGTAACAACTATTCCTGCAGCGAAAGCGTGGGAAGCATTACCCTTCCTGAAAAAGGATACTTCCAATGAGCACCCTACAGCCAATGGGGCCTATTTAGTTGCGTCTTCCATTTATAGTCAGATTTTTAACAAAAGCGCCACCGTTTCGGACTATCAATATGATGATGAGATTGCACTTACGGCATTCACTATAAAAACAAATGAATTAACTGAAAGTCATTATACTGGAGATCGTACCTTTATATCTCCCTTTAAAAGTTGTGRTATCAATGCTAGTTCTCTAAGTTATAATCACACAGGAACCAGTTCTGAAAATGGGATTCTAAATGGTTTACAATGGATTGTAGATAAATCCGATAGGTTACTTTCGAATACAGGAACATCTCCTATTAATTTTAATTATGGAAGAGCAAACACAAATTTTGAAGCAGGCAAGCGCTATAAAATTAATCCGGCTGACTTTGATTTTTCATTTGGATTTCCAATGCAGGATAATGGAAATTATGGTGATATATCTATGTTGTATGGCTTAGACGAACGGATGGAAGAATCTGACAACAGTACGGATTTAGGAACGGCCTTTTATATGATACGAAATTCAGAATTGCCCTATGCACGCGCTATTCCAGTTCGCACGCTATTTGCCCAGCTTAAGGAAGCAATCCCTTCACAGTCTGCTTACAGTGATAACTGGCATATGCATGGACATTTAAATAAAGCGATTGGAGCTTATATGTACACTGTGTTAACCAGTGATAATGTGTTAGGAGAGGAACCTACAGATAAAGAAACAGATGAATGGCGTACTTGGGTGGCCCATAAGATAGGTTACGAAACTGCTATTAACTTAGTGTATTTTAAAGGTCTAACGCCTCTTTAATAAGAATATCACACAGGTTTATTTTAAATCTGTGTGATGTATTTAACATCTAAAATAATGTATTAGAAATGATTCTCTTTGTATAGTGAAATACAAACCTTGGTAATTCAAATCTAAAAAATGTGTTTACTACTTGAATTGAAGAGGGGTCTTTTTTTTTAAAAAAAATCCGCTCCAAATAAGATGAAGCGGATTGTAAGTTGTTTTAACGTGATGTTTTATTCAAACCACCCTGCTACCAATTTAATCTCGATAGGCTCAAAGGTGTTGTGTACATAATCGTTCTTGTCTATGTCGTAATGATAGTCTTTGCCCCATTCCTTGTAGTTGTTGGCGACAGCAATAATACTCTCACAAACAAAAGTAATTTCATCGTTGGTAATGGTTGGGTGAATGGACATTCGAATCCATCCAGGACGTTCCGTTAGGCATCCTMCCGATATTTTTTCTCCAATACTTCTTGATAATTCCTTGTCTACATTTAACAGGAAATGTCCATAAGTTCCTGCGCAAGAACAGCCTCCACGAGATTGAATCCCAAAACGATCGTTTAGTAATTTTACGATCAGATTAAAGTGTACTTTATCTATATAGAAAGAGAAAATACCCAGTCTGTCTGTATGTTGTTCCGCTAAAATATGAAGATTCGGAATGTCTAATAATTTCGAAAACACAATTTTATTGATTTCGTGTTCTCGTTTTAAAATATTGTCAACACCCATTTTTTCCTTTAACCGAACTGCTAGGGCTATTTTAATAGTTTGTAAAAAACCGGGTGTTCCACCGTCTTCACGGGATTCTATATCATCTATATAATCATGATCTCCCCAAGGATTGGTGTAATTTACGGTTCCTCCTCCTGGATTGTCTGGGACTATGTTTTTGTATAATTTTTTATTAAAAATCAATACTCCGCTTGTTCCTGGTCCACCTAAGAATTTGTGAGGCGAAAAGAAAATAGCATCCAAATATGCTTCTGGGTCTTCCGGATGCATATCGATATCTACATAAGGGGCGGAACATGCATAATCAATAAAGCACAAACCGTCGTGCTGATGCATTATTTTGGCTATTTTGTGAACATCGGTCCTGATTCCTGTTACGTTAGAACAGGCGGTGATTGAAGCTATTTTAATAGGACGGTCTTCATATTTTTTTAAGATAGTTCTAAAACTATCAAAGCAAATTAATCCTGATTCCTGACAAGGTACAATTTCTACATCGGCAATGGTTTCTAGCCAGGATGTCTGGTTAGAGTGATGTTCCATGTGCGAGATAAATACGATTGGTTTTAAAGCGTCTGGTACCTTGGTGTAATTCTTAAGGTTCTCCGATACTTTCAAGCCTAAAATGCGTTGGAATTTATTTACAACACCTGTCATTCCCGTTCCTTCGGTAATCAACACGTCATCGTTACTTGCGTTTACATGTGTTTTAATAATACTTCTGGATTTGTGGTAGGCCATTGTCATGGCGGATCCAGTAACCGAAGTTTCGGTATGAGTATTGGCTACAAAAGGACCAAATTCATTGATAATCTTTTCCTCTATAGGTCTGTACAATCTACCGCTGGCTGTCCAGTCGGTATAAATTATCTTTTTAACACCATAAGGTGATTCAAAGGTCTTATCAGATCCTATTATATTCTCTCTAAACTGCTGAAAATAACGTTCCATACTATCTAATTGTTAAATCGTTTATTTAAAGTTGTTAATTCCTTCTTTTAGCCACTCGTAATAAGTGTCTACATCCGTATTATAAGCAGAAGGTGCGTTTAATTGCTTGGCATTACCATCTAYTAATACGTAATAAGGTTGCGCATTTGCTTTGTAATTGATGGTTTGGAATTCGCTCCATTTATTTCCAATAGTTCTGATTTTTTTACCGGTATGTTCTGATATGTATTGTTCGTCCTTTGGTAATTTTCGTTTGTCATCCACATACAGAGAAATCAAAACAATATYGTTGTTTAAAACGCTTAGTACYTTTTCTTGAGACCATACATAATCTTCCATCTTACGACAGTTTACACWGGCATGTCCAGTAAAGTCTACCAAGGCTGGTTTATTTACTTTTCTAGCGTATGCCATTCCTGTTTCGTAGTCTGTAAAAGAAACAATATCATGGGGACCTAATTTGGCTCCTTCTGGTAGTTTTACATGWGCTGCAGCTCCGCCACCTAGTTTTTTAAACCCTACTCCATATGGTGATTCACTATAATGTGCTGGTGGTGGAAATCCACTGATTATTTTTAAGGGTGCTCCCCATAATCCTGGAATCATATAGATAACTAAAGTAGCTGATAAMARTCCTAGACAGAGTCTTCCTACAGAAATACCTCCTGTTAAAGGCGAATCGTGTGGTAATTGTATTTTTCCGAATAAATAAAGGGTTAAGGCTCCAAATACGGCAATCCAAATAGCTAAGAATGTTTCACGTTCTAACCAATGTAATTGCAATACTAAATCTGCATTTGATAAGAATTTGAACGCTAGAGCTAATTCTAAAAATCCTAATACAACTTTTACAGTATTTAACCATCCGCCAGATTTAGGTAAAGAGTTCAACCATCCTGGGAATGCGGCGAATAAAGCAAAGGGAATAGCCAGTGCTAATGAGAATCCAAACATTCCTACAATAGGGCCTACAAATCCACCTCCCGATGCTGCTTCTACTAGTAATGTTCCAACAATAGGTCCGGTACATGAGAAGGATACGATAGCCAAGGCCAATGCCATAAAAAAGATACCTATATAACCACCTCTATCTGCTTGTGAATCTATTTTTGTTCCCCAAGAGCTGGGTAATGTAATTTCAAATGCTCCTAAGAATGAAATTGCGAATACAACTAATAACACAAAGAATAGGATATTAAACCATACATTGGTAGACAGTGCGTTTAATGCCGCTGGGCCAAAGATGGCGCTTACTGCTAAACCGAGTCCTACATAAATTACAATAATAGATAAACCATAAAAGATGGCGTTTCTAATTCCTGCAGCTTTTGTTTTGCTTTGTTTGGTGAAAAAACTTACGGTCATAGGAATCATTGGGAAAACACAGGGKGTTAATAAGGCGGTAAGCCCTCCTAAAAATGCCAATCCAAAAATGATTAATAAGCCTTTGTTTGATGTAGGTGTTTCTACGGGAATTTCGGCTGTAACAGTTGTTTCTTTAGTGTCAGTAGTTTGTGTGTCACTCGTTGCCGTTATAGGACTGTCTAGTGATGGGATGTCGAAATTAAATATGGCTGAAATTGGAACACAAGCTTCTTTACAGGCTTKWMCKWKMWMKWMWMYTWCAATACTTTTTACACCACTTTTTAATAATTTTATTTTTTGTCTTAAGGTGCCTTCGTACTCAAAATAGATTTCGTCTTTTTCCCAGACTTCACTATAAGCTGTATGTGTTTCGCTTTCGTCGGCTARTCCAATAAATTCGAAATCTATTCCATTTGCGTCTGATGTGAATTCAATAGGCAAAGAAGCTCCATCAGGATTGTGTTGTGAGTATAAATGCCAGTCCTCTTCGATAGTTGCATTAAAGACTAAATAATATTCGGTGTCCGAAATTTTCTCAATAGAGGWAGTCCATGTAACAGGYTCTTCCATYTGRGCGCTAACCGTAACATTTAATAAAAGCCCCARGAAAAGGGCAACTAATTTTTTCATTGTGTTGATGTTTTTGTAACGGCCCAAATTTAAGGATAATTAGTCACAATTAAATGTTAATAATCCTTGAGGATATTTGTATTTTAAGTAGTTTGAGTT
>NVSD01000025.1 GCA_002401105.1 Flavobacteriaceae bacterium
CAATATTTAACACTCTATGTCACAAGATCTATTTCAAGCACCTGACTACTTTCAGTTAGATGATTTGCTTACCGAAGAACATAAATTAGTGCGTGATGCTGCGCGCGAATGGGTAAAACGTGAAGTTTCCCCTATTATTGAAGAGGCTGCTCAAAAAGCAGAATTTCCAACATCTATTATAAAAGGATTGGCAGAGATTGGTGCCTTTGGACCTTATATTCCAGAAGAATACGGCGGGGCAGGTCTCGATCAGATCTCTTATGGACTTATTATGCAAGAAATAGAACGTGGTGATTCAGGAGTGCGTTCTACCGCCTCGGTGCAATCGTCCTTGGTAATGTATCCTATTTGGAAGTATGGAACGGAAGCGCAAAAGCAAAAATATTTACCTAAATTGGCGAGTGGCGAATTTATGGGCTGTTTTGGATTGACAGAGCCTGATCATGGTTCTAATCCAAGTGGTATGGTAACCAATATAAAAGATATGGGCGACCATTATATACTCAACGGTGCTAAAATGTGGATTTCAAATGCTCCTTTTGCAGATGTTGCTGTAGTATGGGCCAAGAACGAAGCTGGAAGAATTAAAGGATTGTTAGTAGAACGTGGAATGGAAGGTTTTACCACGCCAGAAACGCATAATAAGTGGTCCTTGAGAACCTCCTCTACAGGAGAATTGATATTTGACAATGTAAAAATTCCTAAGGAAAATATGCTGACAGAGAAAGATGGTTTGGGTGCTCCACTTGGATGCTTGGATTCTGCCAGATACGGAATTGCATGGGGTGCCATAGGTGCAGCCATGGATTGCTATGATACCGCCTTGCGATATGCAAAACAACGGATACAATTTGGAAAACCTATTGCAGGTTTTCAGTTGCAACAAAAAAAATTAGCCGAAATGATTACGGAAATTACCAAAGCACAATTATTGACTTGGCGTTTGGGAGTTTTGAAAAATGAAGACAGAGCTACTACTGCGCAGATTTCTATGTGTAAACGAAATAATGTGGATATGGCCTTGAAAATTGCTAGAGAAGCGAGACAAGTATTAGGTGCCATGGGGATTACTGGAGAGTATTCTATTATGCGCCATATGATGAATTTAGAATCTGTAATTACCTACGAAGGAACACATGATATCCATTTGTTAATTACCGGATTTGATATTACAGGAATTCCTGCTTTTAAATAGAGGTAGGAATTAGTGAAAAGCGATGCCCGAAAAGGCATGCCTACGCTGCAAGATTCTCCTTTTAGTATGATAAAAAAAACACCCATTATATTGTTATAATGGGTGTTTTGATGTTTTTAGGAATGTTTAGAAATTCTAATTCATCGAAACATTTAGGGAAGACCCCAAATAGGCTAAATCATCCATAGTTAAGTTTGTTTTWCAAGCGAATACTACAATTTCGTCATTTGATTTTAATCTGATGATCAGTTCTTTAATCACTTGTTTTTCATTTTCTTTAAAGTAGATGTCTATTTTATCTTTTCTGTCAGAAATTTTAATTAATTGTTCGTAGTTGTTTCTTTTTACAAAACGATTTRAACTTTTATGAATGCTTCCATTATTTTCATCAAAAACCATGACTCTAAATTTTCCTGATTTCTTTAATAAAGGACCTAATAATTCTTTTTCTTCTTTTGGAATAAACATTCGAGCGATAGTTCCAGAAACACCAATAGAAAATTCGGCTTCCGATTTATGGTCATCGTAAAACGTTTGGAAATCCGATTTAGATTTACAAGAGGTCATCATTAAAATTACTGCCAGTATTGCTATATATTTTTTCATCGTTTTGAGTTTATATTTTTGTGTGCTGTATTTAAGAGACGAGCKATGCTGGAAATTGTTACTCGGAGTTCTGAGAACTAGAAATTAGAGGNAGTATTGAGAACGTGGGAGTGGTTGACAATGTCCTCTAAAAAGTAGGTATAAAAAAAGCGCGGATATAGGGGTAATTATCTATATCCGCGCTTGTATATGTTTTAGGAGCTTGTCTGTAAAGCAMAAAACCTTATTGCTATTCGCTATYTCCTATTNAAAAACTAWTTCCAGTATTCTGCAACCCATGGAGCAGGGCGTACATAGCGGTACCATTTTCCGCGTCCACCTTCTACAGCTTTATGAGGGTTGATTTCTCCGTGGAAAATAATTATTTTTGAACCTTCTGGGATGGTTGGTTTTTTCCAAAATGCCAACGGGAACCTAGAAACACAATCGTATTTAAAACTAGGACACCATTCTTTTGGCCAGTACTTTAAATCTCCATTGTCATTTATGGCATGTGTTAAGTACTCTTGCTCGTTACGGTGAATYTTGCTWATCTCGTCMAATTTACCCAAGAAATCGTCAAAAACATAGCCGTGTTTACCAATGTCAAATCTGTACACAGAAGAGTTTCCTGTGATTCTCCAAGTTCTCCAGCTATGGTCTTTAATAATTCTAAACGCGCCTTCTACTTCAAAAAAGCAGTCGATATTGTCTACAATTACGATGTCTAAATCCAAGAACAATGCTTGACCTTCTAATCCGTACAAATCGGTTTTTAAGGTGGTTAATTTTTTCCACATACGTTCTGGAATGTCGGTTCTCAATCCCATGTCTGGAATTGGATGACAGGTAACTTCGTCTCTTATTCCAGTGGTATCATCTGTAAAACAAATCATTTTAAAATCGTAGCTTAAGTTACGTTTTACCATGCTGTACAAACGATTTACATATTCGGGACCGTATAAAGTACCCCATTTCATGCAAAATATATGTTTATCTGTRTTYGAACTGCTCATTGTGCTGTTTTTACTTATTTTATGAAAATTTACGTTCTATTATTTCTAACAATCGGTTTTCTATGTCTTCGTGATCATTCCAATTGTAGTCTGGTTTTACCATTTTACTGATAAAATTGCTGGCTTCTTTTTCGTTGGTAAATGTATTTAATTGAGAAAGGACACGATTAAAATCGGTGAGGTTTCCGTTGAATAGGTACTTTACAAAGGCGATTCTGTCATTCAGTCCTATTTGTATTCCTTTATGTACGGCATTGTTATTTAATGTCTTTTTAACAGGGCTTTTTTTAGGAGCTGACAATTCACTTTCTATAACACGGGTATCCGCTCTTTCAAAAATTTCCTGAGCCATATCGGCAGAAACGGCATCTTTAAATTCGTTTTCTAGTGAGTATTTTAATTCTGTTGCTTTTTTTATGTCGTTCGCCGCTTTAATTGCTGCGGCTATTGCGTTAGATGCAACTGGGTTTTTGATTCCTTCTTTTTCAGTCGATTTTTCAACCGTTTCTACAACTTTATTTTCGGTTTTTGTTTGTTTTTGTTCCTCTACGAGGACTTTTTCTTCCTGCACGGGCTCTTTTGTAGTTGTTTGTTCTTCGATTACAGTAGGTTTCGAAGTGACAATATTTTCAACTACAATAGTTTCTTTAACTTCCTTTTTAGCTTTTTCAATAGGTTGAASAGCCAATTCCATGTTTTTTTCGACAAATTTTAATACAGAAAGTTTTTCGTATAATTTTCTCGATTTTTTGTGAAGTGACGCAATATCAGTATCCTCAGWCATAGTTAAAATACTATTCGCAAGACCGATTAGTTCGGAAGTCAATTTTTTGTGCATAAGTTGGAATATTATTTAAATTAGGGTGGTGATTTTTTAATACATTTGTAAAAGTACAAAAATACAAAATAAGAGTACACTAACTTTTAAGCGTGAAAATACGAAATGTTTCTTGAAAATACAGTAAATCATACAGAACAATTTGGGTGGAYAGAGGTCRTCTGCGGATCTATGTTTTCAGGTAAAACTGAAGAATTAMTTAGGCGATTAAAAAGAGCACAATTTGCCAAGCAAAAAGTGGAGATTTTTAAACCCGCTGTTGATGTTAGATATGACAATGATGATGTAGTATCACACGATAGTAATAAAATCAGATCTACACCAGTTCCTGCAGCTGCTAATATTAGATTGTTAGCGAATGATGTGCAGGTAGTAGGGATAGACGAAGCTCAGTTTTTTGACGATGAAATTATTTCCGTTTGTAACGATTTAGCCAACAGAGGTGTTCGGGTAATTGTTGCTGGATTAGATATGGATTTTAAAGGAAATCCATTTGGACCTATGCCCGCTTTAATGGCTACGGCTGAGTATGTTACAAAAGTGCATGCGGTATGTACTAGAACAGGGAATTTAGCCCATTTTAGCTATCGTAAAACGGACAACGACGATTTGGTTTTCTTAGGAGAAGTACAAGAGTACGAACCCTTGAGTAGAGCCGCATATTTTAAAGCGACCGAAGCAGAAAAAGAAACAAAAAAAGATGCATAATAATCATGTCACTATCCTAGAAATTGACGCAAACGCCTTGGCGTTTAACCTTCAGTTTTTTAAATCAAAGTTAAAATCTAAAACCAAAGTTTTGGTGGTGGTTAAAGCTTTTGGTTATGGTAGTGATGCTGTAAAAATCGCTTCTTTTTTGAGTGATAAAGTAGATTATTTTGCAGTGGCATATACGGATGAGGGAATTAGCTTAAGAGCCGCAGGAATTAAAACACCGATATTGGTACTCCATCCTCAAATTCAGAATTTCGAATTACTAATTCAGTATAATTTGGAGCCAAATTTGTATAGTTTTAATACCTTAGTAGCTTTTAATAGCTTGTTAGAAAAACTTGACATACAACACTACTTAATACATTTAAAAATAAATTCAGGCTTAAATCGCTTAGGGTTTAAAGAAGCTCGTATTCCTATATTAATTACTGAGTTAAAAAAATACAAGCGCCTTACTATAAAATCGATATTTTCTCATATTGCTGCAAGTGAAGACTTGGAGGAGCGCGCTTTTACTTTAAAGCAAATTAGTGTTTTTAATAATATTGCTGCTCAAATTTCAGAAGGATTGAATATCAATCCAGACAAACACATGTTAAATACCTCCGGAATTATTAATTATTCAAAGGAAGCACAATTTGATATGGTGAGGTTTGGAATTGGACTGTTTGGTTTTGGGAATGATAAAAACGTGACTGCCCAATTACAAAATGCATTGACTTTAAAATCTGTTATTTCTCAAATACAAGTGATTGAAAAAGGCGAAAGTATTGGGTATAACAGAGGCTTGATTGCGGATAAAACCATGCGAACTGCTACTATTCCTATTGGGCATGCCGATGGTATTGGGCGTACACTTGGTAATGGAGGTACGTTTGTGACTATAAACAGTCAGAAAGCATCCATTGTAGGAAATGTTTGTATGGACATGATAATGGTAGATGTAACCGATATAGACTGTAAAGAGGGCGGTGCTGTCATTATTTTTGATTCACAGGAAAAGGTGGAGCAGATGGCGAAAACTTCCCATACCATCGCTTACGAGATGTTAACCGCTATTTCTCAGCGGATAAAAAGAGTACTAACTTTTTAAATGTAGTTTTTTTCGTTACTTTCGTTTTGAAAATTAATTAAATCGAAAGAAAAAATGGGAATGCTAAAAGAATTTAAAGATTTTGCCATGAAAGGCAACTTGGTRGATATTGCTGTAGGTTTTGTAATGGGCGCCGCTTTTAAAGAGGTGGTTACAGCCTTTACAGGAGGGATAGTTTCGCCAATTATTGGAATGCTATTCAATGCCGATTTTAAGGAGTTGAAATATGTTATGAAGGATGGTGTTGTGGATGCAGCTGGTAAAGTTACCGGAGAAGTCGCCATTCTGTATGGAGAATTTTTAACCAATATTATTGATTTTATTATTGTTGCCTTTGTGATGTTTATGGTTGTGAAAGCAGTGAATAAAATGAAGAAGAAAAAAGAAGAAGTACCAGCAGCACCTGCAGGTCCTTCTCAAGAAGACTTATTAGCGGAGATTAGAGATTTGTTGGCTAAGAAATAATTAAAGGACACTTATGTGTCTGAAAAATGCAACCTGAAATAGGTTGCATTTTTTTTATTTTTTCACAAAACGAACTATTAAATAAAGTCGCTTTTGTAACTACCATTATCAGGTGTTAAATCTCCTGTAATAATTCTAACTAAGTCTATAATTGCCCAAATTCCTAGTCCACCTATAGTTACGATGAACAATACATTCATAAGCCAGTTTTTTCCTAAATACCATCTATGTGCTGCAAATCCTCCTAAAAAGACTAACAATAATAAAGCAACTCCTTGACTTTTACTTCCTGCCATAGCGGCTGGTGATGTTAATACATCTGCCTCTAATGTCTGAGATACTTGTTCAGTGTCTACAGCAGCTTTTACACGTTTTACGGGGAAAGATGCATAACTTAAACTAGTTACCAAAAATAACGCTACTAGCGTAAAAATAATTTTGTAATTCATTATAATTTGATTTTAATTTGCATCAAATATAACTTAAAATTAATCCAAGTGAAAAAACGACAAGTGATTTTTCTATACTTTTTATTGATGCTTATAACAAACAGTATAGTCTATGCGCAAAACAAGCAGGAGTATCTAGGTGTACTAAAACTAAACGATTCTTCTTTTATTTCTTATCGCGTACATCTAATTGAAAATAATGGTGTCATTAATGGTTTTTCCATAACTGATATGGGCGGGAAGCATGAAACAAAATCTCTGATATCAGGTTTTTATGATAAGAAWACCAACATATTGCAATTTAATGAGACCTCCATTGTATATACAAAATCGGAAATCACTACCTATGATTTTTGCCATGTACACTTTTCTGGAAAAGTAAAANNTTTNAAWTCAAATAAGAATATTGAAGGWRMWTTTGAGGGMARRTATTCMGAYGGWACTWSYTGYATAAATGGAGAGATAGCCTTGAGAAATATGCAGAAGATAAAGAAAAAGGTAGTTAAAATAGATAGAATTATACAACGAACAAAAAAAATAGCGAAAGAAGATAAAGCGCGTATCAGTATTGCAAAACAATTGGACTCGTTAAACATGAATGTATTAAGAGGTGGTGATCATCTAAATATGTTTTCTGAGAGCTCTTTTATAGTCTTACATGTTTATGATGCCGGAAAAGAAGATGGCGACCGTATTAGTATTCTGGTAGATGAGAAGGTGGTATTAAAAAACTATACAATTACTAAAAAAGTCAAGAAGATAAAAATTCCTTTACGGTCTCGGTTAACAAAAATTAAGGTACGTGCATTAAACACAGGGAGTATCTCTCCTAATACTGCAAAAATTGAATTTATTGACACCTCTAATAAAATAGAAGCAATCGTTAGCTTAAAGAAATTTGAAAAAACTGAAATTACGATTATCAATAAGAGTTTAGAATAAATAGTAACGTATAAAAAAAGTCCATCAAATTATTTGATGGACTTTTTTGTGCGTTTTTCAGCATAAACCTCGGCAATGCTTTTGCTGTTTTTTAACTGTTTAATCAGTTTTAAAGTATCCCCTTTTTTAACGGATCCTTCTTGTAAAATTTTAAAATACAAGCCAGATTTAGGAACGTTCCAGAACTGCTTTAATACCTTTTGAGTTCCGAAAATAATACCGAGTTTCATACAGGGTTGTCTAGGCTTAGTTACCTCTACAATAGCGGTCCCTAACTCAAAAACATCCCCTACATAAATGCTGCGTTCATYTAGGTTAGTGATRGTTAAATTTTCTCCGAAAAAACCTGGATTCATTTCGATTTCAGGGTATAATTCCTGCCAGTATTTGTAATGTTGTGCTCCGTAYGCATATACAGCTTGATCTATTCCRCCATGATATTTTCGGTCGATTACYGCGTCGTTTTCTACATCCTCTAGACCTAATACAATAGGACTTTCTGTGGGCCTTTTAAGAATACCGGTAATTATTTCTTTACCTTTCCAAAGCAATGTTGTTTTTTGGCCTATATTGGTAGATACAACTTTCATTAACAGCTGAATTTTGAGAGGTCATCGGCTATTTTACGGTCATTAGACARACGTGGTACTTTATTTTGTCCTCCTAATTTTCCTACAGATTTCATATAGCCATTAAAGCCCCCTTTTTTAATTGAAGTGACTTTTAATGTTTGTAATATTTTTCCTTCTAAAAGGTCAAAATAGTACACATTTTGTTCCTGCATAAAACCATCTAATAAGTTCGAGAATTCGGTSATATCTAATGGAGCTTCGTCAAATTCTATAAACCATTCGTGGTATGGTAATCCGTCTATTGGMGCTATCTGCGGAGCTACCGTAAACTCATTTACCTTAATATTTGTTCCAGAAACGGCATCGTTTAAAGCGTATTCTACTTCTTTTCCTATCACGTGTTCTCCAAAGGCCGAAATAAAATGCTTGATACGTCCTGTTACAATAATACGATGAGGTTTTAAGGAAACAAAAGCAACAGTGTCACCTATGTTATATCCCCATAAACCGGCATTTGTATTTAGGATAATTACATAATTAACACCTATTTCTACGTCGTTAATATCAATTCGTGTTGGGTTTTTGTCAAAAAATTCATCGGCTTTAATAAACTCGTAAAAAATCCCTCCATCTAATAATAAGAGCATTCCTTTTTCAACTTGAGAATCTTGACTTGCAATAAAACCTTCAGAGGCAGGGTACAACTCAATAGTATCAACTTTTCGTCCAATTAAATCTTCAAATTTATTGCGATAAGGTTCGTAGTTTACGCCTCCGTATACGAACAAATTAAAGTTAGGAAATAAGTCCCCTACCTTTTTACCAGAAACTTCCACTAATTTCTCAAAGTACATTTGTACCCAAGATGGAATTCCTCCAATTACCGTCATATCTTCGTGTATTGTTTCTTTAACAATCGCATCGATCTTTTCTTCCCAATCTTCTATACAGTTGGTGTCGTAACTTGGCAATCTGTTTTTTAATAAATAAGACGGTACATAATGTGCTGATATACCAGAAAGACGACCGATTCTAATTCCGTTTTTCTCTTCCATTTCTGGACTGCCTTGTATAAAAATCATTTTCCCRTTTACCCAGCTAGCATCTCCTGTTTCGTCGATGTATTGTAGCATGGCATTCCTAGCCCCTTCAATTTGCATGGGCATAGATTCCTTTGTTAAGGGGATGTATTTGACTCCCGAAGTTGTTCCAGATGTCTTGGCAAAATACAAGGGTTTGTTTTTCCAAAGTACATCTGATTCTCCAGCTACTACACGGTCTATATATGGGCGTAAATCTTCATAGTCCGCAATAGGGACTTGTTTTTTGAAATCGGCATAGGTTTTTATATCCTTAAAGCTATGATCCTTTCCAAAAGCGGTATTCTTTGCGTCTTTTATGAGCTTCAGAAATACTTTTTCTTGTGTTTTTTCAGGGTTTAAGGCCCATTTTAAGGTCTTTTTTGCAATTTGTTTTGCAAAAGGTTTTGCTAAGATTGATTTAATCTTCATTATTCGAAATCAATAAATTTAGAAGGGTCTACAGGGTAGCCTTCTGTCCATAATTCAAAATGTAAATGTGGTCCTGTACTTAATTCTCCGGTGCTACCTGCAGAGGCAATTACCTCTCCTGAAACCACCAATTCTCCTTGTTTTTTGTGAATAGAAGCATTGTGCTTGTACACAGATATAAATCCACTAGCATGTTGAATAAGTACTACATGTCCTGTGTCAGCCGTCCATTCTGCAAAGATAATCATCCCGTCTGCCACCGCTTTCACTGGCGTGTCTTTGTTGACGGCTATATCCACTGCGTAATGCCTGTTTTTTACATTGTAAYTTTCTGTGATTGTCCCTGTTACAGGTGCGAAAAATACAATTTCAGGGTTTTTCTGAGCTTCTTCAAAAATATTAAAACGTTCTTTCTGCTCTATTTCCAGTCGGAATAAAGAATCAGCTTCTGATGGGTTTACATCTATGGTGTCTTTATTAATTTTAAATGACTGTAAAATGGAATCCTTGTTAAAATTAACTTCTTTGATTTTTCCAGTCAATATTTCTTTTACAGAATTAATGTAAATACCATTGACTAATAATTCTTGCTGGAGTGAATCTATTTTATACACAAGTGAACTTGCTTTCCTTTTTAGGTTTGTAGACGAATATCCTGGGATATATTCTTTTAAAGGAGTAAAAGCGATAAAGAATATAGTTCCTATAATTAGTAATATAGAGAATATTCCACTTAAAATAAATACATTTAAACGGGTTAATTTAAACGATAGCTTTTCTTCAAAAGTGTCTTCGTTTAAGATTACCAATCGATACTTATGGGTCAGTTTTTTTCTTAAACCACCCTTTTTTTTATTGTTTTTTGCCATAATTTAGAGAAAAACAAATWTACAAAGGTTTTTATTAGTATTTAACATAAAGCAAGTGTCAAGTAGTGTTAATTTACTGATAAATTTATCGGTAAAAATTCATCTCGTCAATGTACTTCCAAACATTTGGTGTCACTAGAGGTAGAATGTTTTTTTTGTCGGCAATAGATTTTCGGATAGAGGTAGATGAAATCTGTACTATTGGTGCATCTACCTTGTGGATTTTCGGATGATTTTTAAACTCATGTTCTACTGCTCCTTCACCCATTCTAGGATATACATAAACGTGATAATTAGCTAAAATAACCTCGTAGTTTTTCCAGCGATGCAAACTCTTTAAATTGTCCTCTCCCATAATTAAACAAAAATCGGTTTTCGGATGTTTTTCGTTTAAATGAGCAAGGGTATTTACGGTGTAAGAGGGTTGCGGTAAATTGAATTCTATGGAAGAACTATTTATTTTCTCATAGTCTTCCAAGGCAATTTCTACCATGGTAAGTCTGTGATGATTTGCTAATAACGAGGCCTTTTTTTTATGTGGATTGTGTGGCGTAACTACCATCCAAATTTCATCCAAATCCGAATGTTCCACCATGTGATTGGCAATAATTATATGCCCAATGTGAATAGGGTTAAACGAGCCAAAATACAATCCTATTTTTGCCATTATTTAAATGCTTTTTCTTGAAAATTTGCTACGAGTGTTTCAGCATCTTCTTTTGCAGCGTCTAAATCGTCATTTATTAAAATGATGTCAAATTCYTTGGCGTAATTTATTTCTTTTTCTGCTTTTGCTAAACGTTCTAAAATTTTATCTTCGGTATCTGTTTTTCTGTCTCGCAAGCGTTGTTCCATTACTTTTAATGACGGAGGTTTTACAAATACAGCCAAGGTAGATTCCGGAAATTGACGTTTTATTTTTAGACCACCAATTACATCAATGTCAAAAATTACATGCTTCCCCTCTTTCCAGATACGTTCTACTTCAGATTTTAAAGTGCCGTACATAGCACCTTTGTATACTTCTTCGTATTCTACAAAATTATCGTTTTCTATGTGCTTTTCAAACTCGTTAAGCGGCATAAAATAATAATCCTTTCCATTTATTTCTTCGCCACGTGATGGGCGAGAAGTAGCGGAAATAGAAAAATCTAAATTTAAATGCCCTACGCTTAATAAGTGGTGTACAATCGTAGTTTTTCCAGACCCTGAGGGTGCGGAAAACACAAACATTTTACCTTTAAATTGATTCATAATTTAAAGTACGTTTAAATTTTGTTCCTTAATTTTTTCTAGTTCATCTTTCATTTGAACTACCATTTTTTGCATAGGTGCATAATTGGCTTTAGAACCGATGGTGTTTATTTCTCTTCCAATTTCTTGGCTGATAAAACCTAATTTTTTTCCGTTAGATCCTTTTCCTGCCAATTCTTTGATGAAATAGTCTAAATGGTTTTCGAGTCTTACTTTTTCTTCAGTAATGTCATATTTTTCAATATAATATACTAATTCTTGTTCAAACCTGTTTTCGTCTACCTTGGTTTTTAATTCTTCAATTCCTTTTTGCAAACGTTCTTTTACTGCAGTAATTCTGTCTGGGTCTATGGCGATAACCTCTTGTAATACGTTTCTTATTATTGTAATTCTCTTAACAAAATCGGCTTCTAATACGGCGCCTTCGTCAGAGCGGTACTCTACTATTTTTGCAATGGTTTCACCTATAGTTGTCTCGATATGTTTCCATTCGTCTTGGTCCAATTCTTCGCGTTCAGTTTTTAATGTGTCTGGCATTCTAAGGGCCATTTTTAATAGCTCCGTAGCGTCTCCATCTACTATCTCGCGCAATTGATCGATATATAAATTCACCACAGAATGGTTTATTTTTGTCGATAGCTTTTCTCCTGTTTCTTCTATGTAAATTGAAAAGTCAATTTTTCCTCTTTCTAAAAAAGTGGCCAATCTTTTACGTATTGCTAATTCTTTTTCTCTGTAGTAAGCAGGTATACGAACGTTCAAGTCCAGGTTTTTACTATTTAAAGATTTCACTTCAATAGTTACTTTTTTTGTCTCTAATTGCAATACGGTTTTCCCGTATCCAGTCATGGATTGTATCATCTAGAAAAAATAAATTTAGGCAAAAATACGTTTTTTATACAACCTCCACACTGTTATCTGTAGTTTACTTTTTTAGCCGCCCTTTTAAAGGTGGTTGCGTAACTAGATACACTCCAATAAATATAACTCCTGTAGCACCAAGTTTTAATGCGTTTAAGGCGTCGCTTCCTACTAATAGTGCATGGACAGAGGCTATTATGGGTTGGAAATATATAAATACACTTACCGTTGTGGGTTTAAGTGTTGTAAGTCCTAAAATATTAAACATGTAAGTAAGGTAAGTAGTACATACAATGATAAATGTAATTTTAAAAATTCCTGTACTCGGAATACCATAGAAGTTTACTTCCATAAGTTCGTTATAGCCGAATGGTAATACCATGATAAATGCCATTAAATACATCCATTTCACAAAAGTAAAAGGATTGTATTTTTGCAATAACTTTTTGACGATGATAAAATACAATGCATAGGAAACGGCATTTATCAATACTAAAAAGTTTCCAAAGCGTATGTTTTCACCTCCTAGGGATATTGGTTGCTTGTAAAATATAAGGACCATTGCGCCAAACAATCCTATTAAAACACCAGNACCTTTACGAATGGAGAGTTTCTCTTTTAGAATAATAATTGCCAAAACAAACACCAAAATTGGCGTCATTACCATGATAGAAGCTGCGTTTATGGGAGTTGTTAAACTCAGTCCCTTAAAAAAGCAGAGCATATTTAATGCGACTCCAAAAAGTGCAGCGAAAAATATGCGGATAAAGTCTCTAGGTATTATTTTTTCTTTTTTTATAAAAATTCCTGTGATCCAAAATAAGATGGTAGCTCCTGCTACACGCAAGACTATAAATCCGAATGGTTTTATATATATGGGCATTACATCTTTTGCCAAGGTAAAAGTCACCCCGTAAATAATGGCGGCTAATGTCAAGAGTGTAAGTGCAATATTTCTAGTCATGATTTAAAATTTTCGGCAAATAAACGGATTAAAACTGACAGTTGTCATGTTTGAACTAATCATTAATTGCCGAATAATCATACTATTTACACCCTGTTTTATTTGGGTAGTAAAAAAAAAGCGATTCTGTTTAGAATCGCATTTTACGAATTGTAATTACTTGTTTAGTCCATAGTAGGAATACGTAACACTTGTCCAGGATAGATTTTATCAGGATGTGATAACATCGGTTTGTTAGCTTCAAAAATAACAGGGTATCTCATGGCGTTTCCATAAAATTTCTTTGCTATTTTACCCAAGGTATCTCCACTTACTACCGTGTGAAATTGGGCTTCTGGAGCAGCAAGAGCGACTAACATACGGTCATCTACTGAGGCTACGCCTTTCGTATTGCCTACAACGAGTACTATTTTTTCTTTAGCAGCTTGGCTTGCAGCTTTTCCCCAAATTGTGGCGGTATCACCAATCAATTCAATGTTTAAGTCTACAACTTCAAGGTCTAGCGTTTCTACAGCATTTACTAATTTGGCTGCTTTTTCACTTTCTGCAACGGCTATTTCTACCGCTGCTTCTTTTTCAGTTTTTCCAATTCCGAACACCTTAGCTCCGGCGTTTTTGATGAAAGAAAATAATCCCATAACGTTTTTTTTTAAAATATTAATTTTAGGTAATGTATGAAAAAAGAAAACGGACACCAAGATACAGTTGGAAAACGTTTATATTTAGTTTGTTATGGATTTATTGCCTCACATAGGTTCATATTAATAAAGAAAGAGTCCATGTGTTTTTTTGTATTCAATTATGTATCTTTGACCCCAAATATTTAACACATGACTATTCATAATCTTACGAAGAAAACTTCTATTTTAAATAAATTTATTGCTGAAATTAGAAGCAAGGAAACACAGAAAGATTCCCTTCGTTTTAGAAGGAATATTGAGCGTATTGGAGAGATTTTAGGATATGAATTAAGTAGCTACTTTAATTACAAATCAGAAACWATTGAGACTCCTTTGGGTGAAAAAGAAATTCAATTACCATCCAACGAATTGGTGATTTGTTCTATTCTTAGAGCTGGGATTCCTTTACATCAAGGATTATTAAATTATTTTGACGATGCAGAAAGTGCCTTTATCTCGGCTTACAGGAAACATACTTCAGAAAAAGAATTTGAAATAGTAGTAGAGTACTTTGCTTCACCAGATTTAACAGGGAAAACCTTGTTGTTAGCGGAYCCTATGTTGGCCACAGGTCAATCTTTAGTGTCTGTTTATGAAAGTTTACACAAACATGGAACTCCTAAGGAAATTCATATTGTTGCCGTTTTAGGTTCTACAGAAGGAATTGATTATATCCATGATAAATTYCCWGAAAATACRCACTTATGGATCGCTACAATAGATGATCATTTAAATGAAAAAGGATATATTATTCCAGGCTTAGGTGATGCTGGTGATTTAGCGTTTGGAACAAAGTTATAAGAAATAGACGAGTATACTTATGCTAATAAATAGCCAAAGTAACACCTCTTTAAACCAGTTATCTCGGATTGTTTCGAGGTAATTGGTTATTATTATTGCCGCAGGGAAAAAAGCAACTAAAAATTCTGACCCATCTTTATTTGGAGAAAAAATAATTATAATTATCGCTAATAACAATTGATTGATTATTAAAATCCAAGATTGTTTTAAACTATTAGCCCGAGATAATATCTTTGGAGAACAGCTAATTACAGACCAAATAGTAAGTGATATTAAAAGTGTGATAGGTATTAATAATTTTAATTGTTGATATGCAGCACTTTCAAAACTCCACTGTATTGAAAAAATACCTTCGAAAAAACTCATATTACCTATCGTCAAACAATATGTATATGTTAAAAAGATTGGAGTTAATAGTCCAATTAAAGGAAGGATTAAATTTGATACTGTAATGCGATTATATATAAACATCCCTAAATAAGGGAGTACTAGGAATAAAAGCATCCAAGGATTAAAAATAAAAGCAATTCCAATCCATAAACCAGCATCAAATATTTTAGATTTGATTCGGTTTTTCTTTTCCAAACTTATAATTCTTCGCAATGCCATCAAAAGAAATAGATTCGCTATTACAGCATTACTATTATGGATAGTTGTGGAGAAAAATCCAATAAACAATACGTAAAGTAGGAGGCTGTACGAGTTAGATTTTGTTAAATGGTTACGTGTAACTATAAAATACACAAAAAATAATAAGAGTAAACAGCAACTTAATAAAAAGAGTTCTGAAGCTATAAGCCCTAATGAAATATGGTTAAAATGGAGTTTGAAAAAGGAAATGATGTAAAACACAAACAATAAAAAGAGGATGCTAACAATATTAGATGGTTTTGTTTTGCTGAAAAAATTTGCTATCATTACTATATTTTATACTTTTGCGCTGTAAATATATATATAATACAGCATATGATAACTAACAATATCTTTAAGGCATTAGGTGATTTTTTTACAAACGTATTTTTCGCTCCATTTGAGGCGATACGTTTTAGCGACAACTGGTGGGCACAAAGCACCTTAAGTTGGGTTTTTGCAATAATTGCCGCAGGAGGTTTCATCTATTGGATGATGCAAATTCAAAAATTTAAAAAAGCGGGTACTGAATAATTGAAGTGATTTTCGAGATTCAACCTACGAAACTAACGCTATTCCTATATAATTGATTTCAAAATTAATGGCATGTGTCATTATTATTGACATCAATGGGTAGGAGCGCGACTAATAATTTTATAATACTATTCTTCCATGGGGAGCAAAAACAAATTAAAGAGATTTCGTGAAAACGAAACATTTGCAAATGTAATTCAACCAACTCGTGAAGAAGTGATCAATGATTTTTCTTTAAAAGGAAAATGGAATGAGCACTTTGGAAACGACAATCCTATTGTACTGGAGTTGGGATGTGGGAAAGGAGAATATACGATTGAATTGGCTCGCAAAAATCCTGACAGTAACTTTATAGGGATTGATTTAAAAGGAGCACGCTTTTGGAGAGGTGCTAAGACGGCTATTGAGGAGAACTTGCCAAATGTGGCCTTTATCAGAACTCAAATAGAGTTGATAGATTTTATTTTTGCAGAGAACGAAGTTTCAGATATTTGGATAACATTTCCAGATCCTCAAATTAAGTTTCAAAGGACCAAACATAGAATGACAAACCAAACTTTCTTGAAAAAATACCATACGGTATTAAAAAAAGAAGGAACTATCAATTTAAAAACGGATAGTGAGWTTATGCATGGCTATACCTTGGGACTTTTACACGGTGAAGGACACGAAGTTATTTATGCACATCACGATATTTATAAAAATTACCATTCACCTGAAGAAGTGATAAGTACGCAAACCTTCTATGAAAATCAATATTTAGAAGTAGGGAAAGCCATTACTTATATTAAGTTTAGATTGAACTATTAGTTGCCTTTAAAAAATCATTTAACTCATGGAGAAAAGTGATAATTTTTTTGAAAAAGTACATGAAGTAGCTAAAAACATACCCTATGGTAGAGTTACTAGTTATGGTGCTATTGCAAAATACCTAAGTGCTCCACGGTCTGCACGTATGGTGGGATGGGCGATGAATAATACCAATCAAAATCCGGATATTCCTGCACATAGAGTCGTGAATAGAGTAGGGCTTTTAACGGGGAAACATCATTTTGATGGTACTAATTTAATGCAACAGCTTTTAGAAAGCGAAGGGATTCTGATAAAAGAACTCCAAATTCAAGATTTTAAAAACGTTTTTTGGGATCCAACTTTGGAATTAAAATAAATAAAAACAGCGATTCATTTCGCTGTTTTTTTGTTTAAATACTATTGTGATTTCTTTAACTTTAGCAAACAACACTTGTAGTGATAAGGGCCTGATTTGTAACAAAAGAAGGATAGCGATTTAGAAGCTTTAAAAGGTGCATAAGTTTGCGTATATTTGCCTCATATAGATTAAACACCATGGAATTTACAAAAAAAGATATATTAAACGCATTAGAAACCATTACTGCTCCAGGAGCTGGTGGGAATTTAGTAGCGACGGATGCAATAAAAAATATTGTTATTTTTGATAAAGAAGTACTCGTAGATGTTGCTATTGGGAATCCTTCTTTACAAGCTAAAAAGCGTGTAGAGGTGGATATCATGAAAACGATTCACGATAAAGTACATCAAAAAATCCAAGTAAAAGTAAACGTAATTACGGAAACTTCAAAAGTGGCTGCACCTGCGCCTGTTGTTAAAGATGATAAATTACCTGGAGTTAAAAATATTATCGCTATTGCTTCTGGAAAAGGAGGCGTAGGGAAATCTACTATTACTGCAAATGTTGCGGTAACTTTAGTAAAAAAAGGATATAAAGTAGGGATTTTAGATGCCGATGTATATGGACCATCTATCCACTTAATGTTTGATGTAGCGAACGAAAAACCATTATCTGTTGAAGTAGATGGTGCTTCAAAAATGAAACCTGTTGAAAATTACGGAGTAAAAGTATTGTCTTTAGGGTTTTTTACAAAACCTAACGAAGCCGTAATCTGGAGAGGAGCAATGGCCTCTAAAGCGTTGAATCAAATGATTTTTGATTCGCACTGGGGAGAATTAGAYTTCTTGTTGATWGATTTACCTCCTGGAACTGGAGAYATCCACTTATCTATTGTACAGTCGCTTTCTGTTACTGGAGCCGTAGTAGTAAGTACCCCTCAAAATATTGCTTTAGCAGATGCTAAAAAAGGAATCGCAATGTTTAARCAAAAGAGTATAAATGTACCGGTATTAGGTATTGTGGAAAATATGAGTTACTTTACTCCTGCAGAACTTCCAGAAAACAAGTATTATATTTTTGGAAAAGACGGCGCAAAAGAATTAGCAGAAGATATTGACACTAAGTTTTTAGGAGAAATTCCATTAGTACAGAGTATTCGTGAAGCAGGTGATGTWGGACATCCMGCAGCTTTACAAGAAAACTCTCCTATTCAAAAAGCTTTTGAAACTATWACAGACAATATTATTGCTGAATTAGAAAAAAGAAATGCAAATTTACCTGAAACAGAGGTTGTTCAAATGACAAACTCTAAAGGGTGTAGCACAAACTAATAACATGGATCCGATTATTTTAAAAGAAAAAGTAGAAATARMATTGGCTGAAATAAGACCATTTTTGATGGCTGACGGAGGCGATATTAGATTGGTAGAAATATCAGATGATACCGTTAAAGTTCAGTTGGAAGGTGCTTGTGTAGGCTGTAGTGTAAATCAAATGACACTTAAAAACGGTGTTGAAGCAACCATTAAAAAATACGCTCCACAAATTAAAAGAGTGGTAGAAGTAGGTGGAATAAGCTAAAAACGCCAATTAAATAGTATAAAAAAGGGAGTCATTATTAATGATTCCCTTTTTTTTGTGTTTAAAAATTATATATTTGTGATGTTATGAATATTTTTAATGCACATTTGCTAAGTTTTACTTGGGACGGATTATTACAATATCTGAAATTCTTGATCAAGAGAGATCCAGAATAATCTGGATGTTCTCGATTGTTTTATGCATTACTATTACTAACATACTAATACTTTAATTATGCCACGATATCACAAGTTGGGCAGTATTCCGCCTAAGAGACATACCACATTTTATAATGATGCGGGAAAATTATACCAAGAGGAACTTTTCGGGACCGCTGGTTTTGTTGGGATGTCCTCACTTATCTATCATATACATCCACCAACCGTTGTAAACGAAATAAAACGTGTCAAAGACTTAAGTCCAAAAATAGCCGTTGAGAAAAACATGAAAGCACTTAGTTTTAAGGGGTTTTCACTGCCGGCGGAAGAGGATTTTATTGAAAGCAGAAAAACTCTGTTTGTCAATAGTGATTTGCACATTGGTCTTGCTGCACCTAAAACATTTTCTGCTGATTATTTTTATAAAAATGCTGATGCGGACGAAATGCTTTTTATTCATAAAGGAGCAGGAGTTTTAAAAACAATGTATGGAAATATTACTTTTTCCTACGGAGATTATTTAATTATTCCGCGTGGTACCGTGTATCAAATCGATTTTGAAAACCAAGACAATAGAATCTTATATATTGAATCGTTTAGTCCCATTTTAACACCCAAACAGTATCGTAACAACTTTGGACAGTTGCTAGAGCATTCTCCGTTTTGTGAGCGTGATTTCAGACTACCAGAAAATTTACAAACGCATGACGAAAAAGGGAATTTTAAAATCTTTATTAAGAAGCAAGGAATTTTATGGGAGTATAATTATGACAATCATCCATTTGATGTAGTGGGTTGGGACGGATTTAATTACCCATACGCATTTTCTATTCATGATTTTGAGCCTATAACAGGGCGTATTCATCAACCACCTCCGGTGCATCAACAGTGGGAAGGTGTAGGGTATGTAGTCTGCTCCTTTGTGCCTAGGAAGTACGACTATCATCCAAATTCCATTCCTGCTCCTTATCATCATAGTAATGTAGATTCGGAAGAACTGTTGTACTATGTGGATGGCGATTTTATGAGTAGAAATAATATAGAATTAGGCCAAATAACATTACATCCAGGTGGTATTCCTCACGGACCACATCCCGGAGCTATTGAACGCAGTATCGGAAAAACGAGTACCGAGGAATTAGCGGTTATGATCGATCCATTTAAGCCTGTTTCCATAACAGAAGAAGCGATGAAATTACAAGTAGATGATTATTATAAGAGTTGGAAATAGGGGAGAGATTAGAAAATAGAGAAGAGAGAAAAGAGAAAAGAAAAGAGAGAGACGATGAGACGGCACAATTATAAGAATTTGAAAATTTGGAAAATAGCATTAGAAATTTCTAAAGATATTTCTGATTTATTGAATAATTTCCCGAGTTCTGAAAAATTTAATTTGGTGAGTCAGATGAGTCGTTGTTCTATTTCTATCCCAAGTAATATTGCTGAGGGTTCCGCAAGAACAGATACTTCTTTTTCTTATTTCTTGAATGTAGCTATTGGATCGTCTTTTGAATTGTCAACACAATTATTAATTGCACAACATAAAAAATATATAAACGAAGAGGAATTATTGTCGATAGAAGAAAAAATTATTGAGTTCCAAAAAATGAGAATGTCATTTCAAAATAAACTAAAAGTAGGGTAACTTGATAGACTGTCTTTTTTCTATATTCTATTTTCTCTACTCTATTTTACCAACAACTAACAACTAGAAAAAATGAGCAAATACAAAAACATACAAAATTTTAATTACGGATTAGATAAAATATTTCCTGAGGCGGACGATTTTTTACCGCTTTTAGGAACAGACTATGTAGAGTTTTATGTGGGGAACGCAAAACAAGCTGCCCACTATTATAAAACAGCATTTGGTTTTCAAACCTTGGCTTATGCCGGTTTAGAAACGGGGATGACCGATAGGACTAGTTATGTGATGGTGCAAGATAAAATAAGAATTGTTTTAACTACGCCAATGCCAAATACAGAAAACAATGCCATTTTTGACCATATTAAAAAACATGGCGATGGTGTTAAAGTAGTGGCTTTGTGGGTAGATGATGCTACTAAATCCTGGGAGGAAACTACAAAAAGAGGCGCTAAATCTTATATGAAACCAACCAAGGAGTCGGATGAATATGGAGAAGTTATACAATCGGGGATTCATACTTATGGAGACACCGTTCATGTTTTTGTAGAACGAAAAAATTACAAAGGGCCTTTTATGCCTARATACGAGAAATTGGAATCGTCACATAATCCATCGGAGGTAGGCTTGCGATATATAGAYCATATGGTAGGAAATGTTGGCTGGGGAGAAATGAATGTTTGGGCGAAATTTTATGCGGAGACCATGGGATTYGCCAAYYTAATWACTTTTGAYGAYAAAGATATTTCTACACAATATACCGCTTTAATGAGTAAAGTGATGACCAACGGRAATGGACGCGTAAAATTCCCAATTAACGAACCCGCAAAAGGAAAAAAGAAATCGCAAATAGAAGAATACTTGGATTTTTACAATGGTCCAGGGATACAGCATGTTGCGGTAGCAACTAATAACATTCTAGAAACTGTTAAGGAAATGACCGCACGTGGTGTGGAATTTTTATATGTGCCAGGTAGTTATTATGATACGGTATTAGATAGAGTAGGGGTTATAGATGAAGATTTAGCAGAATTAAAAGATTTAGGAATTTWGGTGGACAGAGATGATGAAGGATATCTATTGCAAATWTTTACMAARCCGYTRACAGAYAGGCCTACYTTGTTTTTTGAAATYATWCARMGAAAAGGWGCRCAATCCTTTGGRAAAGGAAATTTTAARGCCTTGTTTGAATCYATAGAAGCAGAACAAGAACGCAGAGGAACGTTGTAAGTGTCTAATGTTGTCTTTAAACGTGAGTTTTAGACTGGTTTTTTTTTGAAAACAAGCAGGAATAATAACGAGTTTTAAGCGTCAATTCGAGTGATTTCCTTATTAATTCTGTTTAGAATTGATGAGGAAATTGTATCGAGAGTAGCGAATTTATAGAAGGACTTCAATGCTATTGATTAATATAGAAGATCAATTGTGTCGCGTTGTTTTAAGATTGATAATTTCGAATTCAAACCACTATGTTCTCGATACAATTTTGCGAGTGTTTTCTGTCGAAAACCCTCTAAAAACCACTCGAACTGACGCTGAATTATAATTTGGATTCGTAACCTGGCGTTACATTGAGTGATTACTATGATAAGAGTAATTATAGAGAGATGTTTTTTAGATATCATCTAGATTTTAAAAATCACAAAGTTTTCGGTGCAATTTTATTCGTTCTTTATAAAACCACTCGAACGGACGATGTTTCATGTTTAGTAACTACTTATTAATAGTATAATTAAATCAATCGCCTAAAAAAGCTTTTGTATCTTTGGAATGGTAATTGAGTTATTTGTTAAAAAATTATACTGTGAAAAAAATACACTTACTTTTAATCTTTCTGTGTTGCTTTAATTTGATAAATGCCCAGCGTACAGATGCATTTAAATCTGGAGAATGGCTTAAATATAGAATGAGTTACAGTAATTTTCTGAATGCTGGTTATGCCGAATTATCCTTGAAAAAAACAAAACAGAAAGGAGTGGAATTGTTCCATGCCAAAGGGACAGGGAAAACCACAGGAGTAATCGGTTGGTTTTTTAAAGTGAGAGATAAATATGAGTCTTTTTTTACGCGAAATGAAAATAGACCCGTACACTTTGTGAGGCGCGTAAATGAAGGAGGGCATATTATAAGTAGGGATATTTATTTTAATAATGTAGATAGTACTGCTCATATAAAAAACCATAAGAGAAAGACAGAAAAGGTCATGTCAGTGAACGATGTTCAGGACATGATTTCTGCAGTGTATAAGTTGCGAAACGAAGATTTATGCAAAATGAAAGTTGGAGAGGATATAGCAATGAAATTGTTTTTTGATTATGAATCCTATGATTTTAAGATGCGCTACATAGGTAAGGAAATTATTAGAACCAAATTCGGGAAAGTAGATTGCCTTAAATTTAGACCCATTGTACAGGCCGGACGTGTGTTTAGAGAAGAGGAAAGTGTGACGGTTTGGATTTCGAATGATGACAATAAAATCCCCCTAAAAGTGAAGGCTTCTCTTGCCGTTGGCTCATTGAGAGCAGATTTAGACGCTTTTAAAGGATTGGCCAACCCTTTTAACATTATTTATAAAAATTAAATGGTACTTTTGCGTTTTACTTTTTCATATCACTCTAAAAGACTTAATACCCTTGAAAAATTTCGCATTACTCGTAGTACTTATTTCCTTATTTTCTTGTAGCAAAAAGCCAGAACCTGAAGTAGTAGTACCTCCAAAACCCGTTATTGTTAATGAGTTTGGATTTGTTTTAAACGACTATAAAGTAATCAGGGATACCATTAAAAAGAATGAAAGTTTCGGGGAGATTTTGGATAAACATCACGTTCCTTATCCTTTAATGCTAGAAATGGCAACAAAGGCAAAAGACACTTTTGATGTTCGTTATTTAAGGGCGGGTAAACCATATACTATTCTTGCAAAAAAGGATTCTACAGAACAAGCACAAGTTTTTATCTATCAACAGACAAAAGCGAGGTATGTTGTTTTTGATTTTAAAGATTCGATTCATACTGTTTATAATGGAATCAAGCCTATAAAAACAGTGATTAAAACAGCATCGGGAGTTATTAAAAACTCTTTATATCAAGAATTAGAAAGTCAGGGTTTAAGTGGTGTTTTAGCTACGGAAATAGCCGATGTTTATGCTTGGACTATTGATTTCTCTAGAATTCAGAAAAACGATAGATTTAGAATTATTTACGAGGAAAAATATATCAACGATACTATTTATGCAGGATTGGGTACTATAAAAGCTGCGTATTTCGAGCATGGAAAGCAGTCTTTTTACGCCTTCAATTTTATGGCAGATTCTATTATGGGAGTCAATGATTATTTTGATGATAATGCAAAAACCTTGCGCAGACAATTTTTGAAAATGCCCATTAAATTTGGCCGTATTTCATCGCGCTTTAATTTGAGAAGACGTATTGCTTATTATGGAAACAGAGTAAGACCTCATAAAGGAACTGATTTTGCTGCACGTATCGGGACTCCAATTATGGCGACAGCCAATGGAACGGTAATAGCATCTCGTTATAAAGGAGGAAATGGGAATTATGTAAAAATTAGACATAATGGAACCTATGCTACCCAATATTTACACATGAAAAAACGTCATGTAAAAGTAGGGGATGTGGTAAAGCAAGGTGATATTATTGGTACCATTGGGATGACAGGAAACTCTGGTGGACCACATGTTTGTTATCGTTTTTGGAAAAACGGAAAACAAGTGGATCCTTTACGTCAAAAATTACCTGCTGCAAAACCTATGAAAGACAGTATTAAACCAAAATATTTTGAGTTTATCAAACCTATAAAAGAACAGTTAGACGCTATAYCATTTCCATCTCAAGGAAATGAAATTTCAATCCCGTCTGATACATTAAAACTATAAATTATGCCTTTAAAAAATCAAAATCCAACTAAAACCAAGGCTTGGGAGGAGTTATCAGCTCATTTTAATGAAATTAAAGATGTTACATTAAACGACTTGTTTGCGAAWGACSCARCAAGAAAAGACACTTTTACATTAGAATTCAACGATTTTAATGTTGATTATTCTAAAAATAGAATCACCAAAAAAACCATCGATTTACTAGTGAAACTAGCGGAAGAATCAGGTTTAAAAGAGGCGATAGCTAGTCAGTTTGATGGAGAAATCATCAACGAAACAGAAAACAGAGCCGTTTTACACACMGCATTAAGGAACAAATCTAATGTCCCCGTTTTTGTCGATGGAAAAGATGTAATGCCTGAAGTAAATGCAACTTTAGAAAAAGTGGCAACATTTACAGAGCAGGTAGTGTCTGGAAATTGGAAAGGATATACRGGGAAATCTATAACTGATGTTGTGAACATTGGTATTGGAGGAAGTGATTTAGGACCRGATATGATTGTRGAATCATTRCAGTTTTATAAAAATCATTTAAACACTCATTTTGTATCTAATATAGATGGAGATCATGTTCAGGAGGTTATTAAAAACTTAAATCCTGAAACTACCTTATTTGTAATTGTATCAAARACATTTACTACTCAGGAAACGTTAACCAATGCTACTACCATTAAAAAATGGTTTTTAGAAACAGCATCGGAAACAGATGTAGCAAAGCATTTTGTGGCGGTATCTACCAATACGGAAAGTGTTTCTAAATTTGGAATTGACCCAGATAATATTTTTACTATGTGGGACTGGGTTGGAGGTCGTTTCTCTTTATGGGGTACGGTTGGATTGTCAGTATCGTTGGCTGTAGGTTTTGAAAACTTTAATCAGTTACTTACAGGTGCACATGCTATGGACAACCACTTTAAAAACACACCGTTTGAAAAGAATATCCCTGTAATCATGAGTTTGATTGGAATTTGGTATAACAATTTCTTTGAATCTGAATCAGAAGCTATTTTACCATATACACAATACCTTACTAAGTTAGTTCCGTATTTGCAACAAGCTATTATGGAAAGTAATGGGAAGAGTGTTGATAGAAATGGGGACCGTGTAAACTACCAAACAGGTGGTGTAATCTGGGGAAGTACAGGGACTAATATGCAACATGCCTTTATGCAATTAGTGCATCAAGGAACTAAATTGATTCCAACAGACTTTATAGGTTACAAAGAATCTTTATATGGTAATACGGATCATCATTCTAAATTAATGGCCAATTATTACGGTCAAATGCAAGCATTGGCAGAAGGAAAAACTAAAGAAGCCGTGCATTTAGATTTAAAAAGTAAAGGGAATATGGATGCAATCGCAACTTTACTACCTTTTAAAGTATTTGAAGGTAACAAACCAAGTACTGCCATTTTAATCGATAAATTATCACCTTATTCTTTAGGGGAGCTTGTGGCTTTGTATGAGCACAAGATTTTTACTCAAGGAATTGTTTGGAACATATTCAGTTATGACCAGTTTGGAGTGGAATTAGGAAAAGAAATGGCTCAAAAACAATTGAATAATTAGCCCTATTATTTTATAATTTAAAAAATGCTCAAGCGTGTAGGGATACATGCTTGAGCATTTTTTTGCACTAATTTGTAATGAAATATTTTTTGAAATTGATTAACATAAGTTTATCTAAATGTTAATTTTAACAGTTGTACTAAGCAACCTATCGGTCACTTTAACATCTGTTAATTAGTTAACTTTATTTAAGAGGTTAATAATCAACTTTAACGGTGTATTTTTGTAATTTTAGTGATTCTTAATTTTTTGTTAAAAATTACATCAATTTCTAGCCAATCTCTTTGTTCTTTCCTTAGTTTTTTTTAAGATATTTAATCATCAGAAAGCCTAAGTTATACACTGCTGTAACTATCTAAAAATGAGATACATTATACCAATTATTAAAGAAAATACAATCTCACCCAAAATTTTAACGGGTATAACTATGATTTAATTTGATTCTTATGGTTAAAAGGCTAAATATTGTGATTTTGATAATAATTTAATGAAATCTGTTTTGTATTTTTGGTGGAAATTATAAAATCTAAAAAAAATGAGTAACGGACAATTACAATTACCAAAAACTTTAATGCCTTTAATTTTATTAGGTATTGTGTTAGTAGTATTTTTATCAAAATCGACAGTAACAATCGACGCCGGGGAGGCAGGAGTATTGTGGAAACGTTTTAATGGAGGTGTAGTAACAAACGAGGCAGCAATGGGAGAAGGTTTTCACCTTGTAGCACCTTGGAATACTGTTATCGTATATGAAGTACGTCAACAAGAATTATTTGAAAAAATGAAAGTACTTTCATCTAATGGACTGGATATTATTTTGGAAACTACTGCTTGGTATCAGCCAATGACATCTGATTTAGGTAGATTACACCAGGAAAAAGGAGAAAATTATTTGGATAGAATTATAAAGCCAGCGTTGCGTTCTGCAGCAAGAAGTGTTGTTGGACGTTATACACCTGAACAATTGTATGCAAGTAAAAGAGATATCATTCAAAGTGAAATTTTTGATGAAACTAAAAAGATTTTAGAAAAGCAATACATTCAATTAAATGATGTATTAGTTAGAGATGTTACCTTGCCTCCAACAATTAAAAGTGCTATTGAGCGTAAATTAAAGGAAGAGCAAGAATCTTTAGAATATGAATTTAAATTGGTTACTGCTGCTAAAGAAGCTGAAAAAGTAATTATTGAAGCACAAGGTAAAGCTGATGCCAACAGAATTTTAAGTGCATCATTAACAGATAAAATTCTTCAAGACAAAGGAATTGAAGCTACGTTAAAATTAGCTAATTCGCCTAATAGCAAAGTGATTATTATTGGAAGTGGAAAAAGTGGAATGCCAATTATATTAGGAAATCAATAGGACTTTAGAAACGATATGTCGTCCTAAAATAGGTTGACAGTTTTAAAAAACAATTTAAACCAGAGAAGATATCTTCTCTGGTTTTTTTGTGAAAAAGTTAGATGTTATTTTTTTCTGAAATAGGTTGACTAAATTTTGAATTAATTTGGAGTTACTTATGTAAATTGAAAAGTACATTCAATTGTAAAAAGGATTTTAGTTGTTTAAAAGATGGTGGATGTAATTGCTGTTAAGTATTGAATAGTAGGTGTTAAATAAGAATTCTCTTTTATTTCGATGCAAGCGTTGGGAAATTAAACCCAATTTGGCTATCGCCCTGCGATTAAAAAGAAACTCTAAAAGTAATATTAGGTGTAACTCCAATTGAAGTGTTATTTATAGCATCAATTGAATTTTCAGCAGTTATTTTATAGTAGGTGTTTAAAATATTTTTAGTGTTAAGCAAGTTTAATATCGATACTCCTGCCAATCCGTTTATTTTTTTACTTAATTTAAAATTGTATGTTGATGAAAAATCAGCTCTAAAATAATTGG
>NVSD01000026.1 GCA_002401105.1 Flavobacteriaceae bacterium
CAAAAAATACTGGAAAAGTGTTGAAGAGCTAGGAGAATCTAGTGCTGTTGTTGATACGTTAAGACAAAATGAGTTTGTTGAAGAAATTCCTACAGATGAATTTTTAGGTGATAAAGAAACATTAGAGTCTTCTTCTACCACGCGTCGTGACTTCTTAAAATATGTTGGGTTTACTACAGCAGCTGCTTCATTAGCTGCCTGTGAAGGACCTGTAGTGAAAACAATACCTTATGTAATAAAGCCAGAGGAAATTATCCCAGGTGTTGCAGATTATTATGCAACAACGATTGCAGATGGATTTGATTTTGCAAATATTTTGGTAAAAGTTCGTGATGGACGTCCAATCAAAATTGAACCAAATAAAGAAGTTGGTGGAGCTACCAATGCAAGAGTGCAAGCCTCTGTATTGTCATTATATGATAGTCAACGATTGCAAGCACCTACTGCTAATGGAGAGAAAATTGCATGGGCCGTTGCTGATACAGCAATCATCGCAAAATTAAACGAGTTAAAGGAAGCAAAATTACCGATTGTATTTTTATCGGGATCCTGTGCAAGTCCTTCAACCAAACGTTTAATTGGACAATTCAAAGAAAAATATGGAGATGTTCGCCACGTAATCTATGATTCAGTTTCTGAAACAGGAGCATTAGATGCATTTGAAGAAATGTATGGAACACGTGCACTCCCTGAATATAATTTAGAAAAAGCATCCGTAATTGTTTCTGTCGCAGCAGATTTCTTAGGAGATTGGCAAGGCGGAGGGTTTGAAATTGGATATGCAAAAGGACGTATTCCTACCAATGGGAAAATGTCTCACCATGCACAGTTTGAATCTAATATGACACTTTCTGGAGCAAATGCTGACAATCGTACGCGTATCCGTCCATCGCAAGAAGGAATGGTCTTGATAAAATTATATCAAGCGCTTACTGGAGGTGCTTCTACTACAGAGGAATCTAGCTTAAATACCGCCATCTTAAAAGCAGCAGCTAAATTAATAGAAGCTGGAACTAAAGGAGTTGTATTGGCAGGTGCCAATGATAAAAATGCACAGTTAGTAGCCTTGGCTATTAATAAGGTAATCGGAAGTGAAGTAATCAATCCAGCAGTGACTAAAAACGTGCGTCGTGGAAACGATGCAGAAGTTGCCCAGTTGATTACAGCAATGAATGCTGGTGAAATAGGAGCTGTATTTACCTATAATGGGAATGCCGCTTATACGTTGCCAAATGCACAAGAATTTATTGCCGGTTTAAAGAAAGTACAATTATCAGTTTCTTTTTCAACGTCTGATGACGAAACTGCTGCCGCTGTTCAATACGCATTAGCCACTCCTCATTATTTAGAGGCTTGGGGAGATGTAATGATTAAAACGGGAGAGTATAGTTTAATGCAACCAACTATTCAACCATTATTTGACACACGTCAATACCAAGACAGTTTGTTAAAATGGATGGGTTCTGACCAATCTTTTTATGATTATTTAAAAGATTCATGGACTAACAATGTATTGGAAGGAGCTTCTTGGAATCAAGCATTGCATGATGGTGTATTTAACAGTCCTGTATCGGACGTTACTGTAACTGCTGTAGATGTTGATATAGACGCCGCGTTAAAAACCTTAGGGGAACAAACAAACGAAGGAGAGTTTGAATTGAAATTATATTCAAAAACAGGAATGGGTGATGGTCAAATGGCCAACAATCCATGGTTACAAGAATTACCAGATCCAATTTCAAGAGCCTCTTGGGATAACTACCTAACCATGTCTAAAGTAGATGCGGAAAATTTAGGTGTTAAGAACTGGCATGTTTCAAATGGAGCCTTAAATGGGAGCAATGTAGCAATTACCGTAAATGGTATTTCAGAAGTGTTACCTGTTATTATTCAACCAGGTCAAGCAGTAGGTTCTGTTGGATTGGCATTTGGATATGGAAGAAAAAACGGATTAAAAGAGGACATGCAAACCGGAGTGAATGCATTCCCTTTTTATAAAGGATATACCACCACTCAAACGGAGGTAAGTTTGAAATTAGTAGAAGGTGAGCATGAATTTGCTTGTGTTCAATTACAAAACACCTTAATGGGAAGAGGTGATATCTTAAAAGAAACTACTTTAGATACTTTTAACGATCACTCTTTAAATCCAAAACGTACATGGAATAAAGTACCAATGGTAACTTTAAACCACAACGAAGTAGAAGCAACAACCGTTGATTTATGGACTAAATTTGATCGTTCTATCGGACATCACTTTAATTTATCGATTGATTTAAATGCTTGTACTGGATGTGGAGCCTGTGTCATTGCCTGTCACGCGGAGAACAATGTTCCTGTAGTAGGGAAGGCAGAGATTAGAATGAGTAGAGATATGCACTGGTTGCGTATTGACCGTTATTACTCTTCTGAAGAAACATTTGTTGGAGATAACGAATTCAAAGATAACATTAGTGGTCTATTGGGAAAAACAGGTTCTGTACAAGGATTTAAGAAACTAGAAGATCCTTCGGACAATCCAGAGGTGGTATTCCAACCAGTAATGTGTCAGCATTGTAACCATGCACCTTGTGAAACAGTATGTCCTGTGGCAGCTACATCACATGGTCGTCAAGGTCAGAATCAGATGGCTTATAACCGATGTGTTGGAACACGTTATTGTGCAAATAACTGTCCTTATAAAGTACGTCGTTTTAACTGGTTCCAATACCCAGAAAACAAAGAGTTTGATTTCAATATGAATGATGACTATGGTAAGATGGTATTGAATCCAGACGTAGTGGTGCGTTCAAGAGGGGTGATGGAAAAATGTTCTATGTGTATTCAAATGACACAAGCAACTATTTTAGAAGCCAAGAAAGAAGGACGTGAAGTACGCAAAGATGAATTCCAAACAGCATGTTCAAATGCATGTAGTTCTGGAGCAATGGTCTTTGGAGACATTAATAATAAAGAAGATAAAGTGGCTGCGTTAAAAGACGACAGACGTTCTTATCACTTATTAGAACATGTCGGTACACAACCAAACGTTGTTTATCAAGTAAAAGTTACGAATAAAGCATAGATTATAAACAGATAATAATTAAATAAAAATTATGTCTCATTACGAAGCACCTATTAGAGAGCCTTTGATTATTGGTAAAAAGAGTTATCATGACATTACGTTGGATATCGCTAGACCAGTTGAAGGGAAAGCAAATAAATTATGGTGGGCTACATTTCTTGTCGCCTTGGCAGCCTTCCTTTGGGGATTGGGGTCAATATTTTATACCATAGGAACTGGAATTGGAGTTTGGGGATTGAATAAAACTGTGGGCTGGGCCTGGGATATTACCAACTTTGTTTGGTGGGTAGGTATCGGACACGCAGGAACCTTAATTTCAGCAGTACTATTATTATTCCGTCAAAAATGGCGTATGGGGATTAACCGTTCTGCGGAAGCCATGACTATTTTTGCCGTTGTTCAAGCAGGATTATTCCCTATTATTCACATGGGGCGTGCATGGAATGCACATTTTGTGTTGCCTTTACCGAATCAGTTTGGATCTTTATGGACCAACTTTAATTCCCCGTTATTATGGGATGTATTCGCAATTTCAACGTATTTATCAGTATCATTGGTTTTCTGGTGGACGGGTTTATTACCTGATTTTGCCATGTTACGTGACCGAGCAGTGAAACCTTTCCAAAAGAAAATTTACGGATTGTTAAGTTTTGGTTGGACAGGAAGAGCAAAAGACTGGCAACGTTTTGAAGAAGTATCATTGGTGTTAGCTGGTTTGGCGACTCCTCTTGTACTTTCTGTACACACGATTGTATCTTTTGATTTTGCAACGTCAGTAATTCCAGGATGGCATACGACTATCTTCCCACCTTATTTTGTGGCAGGAGCTGTATTCTCTGGATTTGCGATGGTAAATACCTTGTTAATTATTATGCGTAAAGTAGTGAGCTTAGAGGCTTATATTACCATACAACATATCGAATTAATGAACATTGTAATTATGGTTACAGGTTCTATCGTAGGTTGTGCGTATATCACCGAGTTATTTATTGCATGGTATTCAGGAGTTGAATATGAACAGTACGCATTTTTAAATAGAGCAACGGGACCTTATTGGTGGGCTTATTTATTTATGATGTCTTGTAATGTATTGTCTCCACAATTTATGTGGTTTAAAAGATTAAGAACAAGTATTATGTTCTCTTTCTTTATTGCATTAGTCGTAAATGTTGGAATGTGGTTTGAACGTTTTGTAATTATTGTAACGTCATTACACAGAGATTATTTACCATCATCATGGACTATGTTCTCACCTACATTTGTAGATATAGGTATTTATGTTGGAACTATAGGATTCTTCTTTGTACTTTTCCTATTATATGCACGTACATTCCCAGTGATTGCACAAGCAGAGGTAAAATCGATTTTGAAATCATCAGGAGAGCATTATAAAAAATTAAGAGACGGAAATCATGAGTAAGAAAGTAATACAAGCAATGTATAATGATGATGATATCCTTATGGATGCTGTAAAAGAAGTTCGTGCAGCCAATCATCATATAGAAGAAGTATACACACCATTTCCTGTACATGGTTTAGACAAAGCTATGGGCTTGAAACCAACGCGCCTTGCCATCGCCGCTTTTATTTACGGTTGTATCGGGCTGTGTTTTGCCACTTGGATGATGAATTATATGATGATCGAGGATTGGCCTCAAGATATTGGAGGGAAACCGAACATGTCTTATGTTCAAAATATGCCGGCATTTGTGCCAATTATGTTTGAATTGACCATCTTTTTTGCAGCGCATTTAATGGTAATTACTTTTTATATGAGAAGTAGATTATGGCCATTTAAAGATGCAGAAAATCCAGATCCACGTACCACTGATGATATGTTTGTAATGGAAATAGCTTTAGACGGAAACGAAGACGAAATGTCTGCTTTCTTAACAAAAACTGGAGCCATCGAATTAAAAGTAACCGAAAAGCTTTAAGAGAAATGAAAAACTCAATTAAATATATTGCCGTATTGATGTTGTCAGTTTTGATGACCTCTTGCTGGACAGATAAATCGATACGTAACTATCAGTACATGCCAGACATGTATGAGTCTATAGGATATGAAACCTACAGTGTGAATCCTTCTTTTAAAAATGGATTAACATCACAACTTCCAGTGGAAGGTACGATAGCTCGTGGTCATGCATTTCCTTATGCCTACGAAAATACGACTGCAGGATATGAATTAGCAAAAGCAAAATTAAGTTCACCTATCGAAGCAACTGCTGCTAACCTTGAAAATGGAAAAGCAATGTATACGATCTATTGTATTTCGTGTCATGGTAAAACAGGAGCTGGAGATGGAGTCTTAGTAAAACGCGAAAAATTCTTAGGAATTCCTAATTATAAAGACCGTGCTATTACAGAAGGTTCTATTTACCATGTAATTATGTATGGTAGAAATATGATGGGATCTCATGCATCACAGTTAACGGGAAAAGAACGTTGGCAGGTGACCATGTATGTGGAGCAACTGAGAAACGATTTAATTAAATAATAAACGAAGATAGAATTTAAAAGATATGTATACATTTTCAAGTAAATTAAAAACATTTTCGTTTGCCTTAATGATTATTGGCGCTTTAGGTGTTGGTTACGGATTTTTGTCTGCACCGAGCACCTTAGAAGATGTGAAAGAAATGTTGTCTCATGAGAGTCATGATACACATGCTGTGGATACACATGTTGCAGATGCGCATGCTACAGAAGAACATACTACAGAAGGACATGCTGCAACAACTCATGGAAATGAGGATGCACATGCCATTCATGTATTGCATCAGTTACAAAACAGACCTTGGTCTGCCTTGTACATCGCAATCTTCTTTTTCTTATTAATCTCATTAGCCACCTTAGCGTTTTATGCCATTCAGCATGCGACACAAGCAGGTTGGTCTATTGTATTATTCAGAGTTATGGAAGCCATTGCGGCCTATCTTCCAATTGGAGGTATCTTATTGTTTGTTTTCTTGATGTTATCAGGAGCCCACATGAACCACTTATTTGTATGGATGGATCCAGAAGTGGTTGCAGGAGATACACTATTAGAAAATAAGGCAGGATATTTAAACGTTCCTTTCTTTTTATTAAGAGCTGCTATTTATATTGCAGGATGGTCATTTTTCCAATGGCACTCTCGTAAATTAACAATGGCTCAGGATAAAGTAGATACTGGAAATTACCGTAAATTATTCAAACGTTCTGCGGCATTTTTAGTCTTTTTCTTAATTACTGAATCTATGATGTCTTGGGATTGGATTATGTCCTTAGATCCTCACTGGTTTTCTACCTTATTTGGATGGTATATCTTTTCAAGTGGTATTGTATCAGCAGTAACTGTGATCGCCTTAGTAACCATGTATCTTAAATCACAAGGGTATTTAGAGATCGTAAGTGATAGTCATTTACACGATTTAGCAAAATACATGTTTGGATTCTCTGTATTCTGGACCTATTTATGGTTTTCACAATTTATGTTAATCTGGTATGCAAATATTCCAGAGGAGGTAACTTATTTTATTACACGATTTGAAGACTATCGTTTGCCATTTTTAGGAATGGTTGGATTGAACTTTGTCTTCCCTGTTTTAGTGTTGATAAATAGTGATTTTAAACGTGTAAACTGGTTCGTTATAATAACAGGTATTGTTATTTTAATAGGACATTATATTGATATTTTTGTAATGGTGATGCCTGCTACAGTAGGGAAACAATGGTTTATAGGAATTCCAGAAATAGGATCGGTAATGTTAATTGCAGGGATCTTTATTTATGTGGTATTTAATGCCTTGTCTAAAGCGCCATTAATTGTTAAAAACAATCCTTATATCAAAGAAAGTGAAGGTTTTCACTACTAGAAATTAAACATAATAACTCATAAAAAAAGTCCTGAATTAGTTTTATTCAGGATTTTTTTTATATTTGGGATACTATTACTAACTAACAAACTATAATGACTGCATTAATTTACATTTTTATTGCAATAGTGTCTGCTATTGCAATATGGCAAATTACAAACATTTTTAACCTCAAAGGCGTCATCGCCACGGAACGAGACAACAATACTCAGGGATATATATTCGCTGCATTTGGAGTGTTTTTCTATGTGTTGATGATTTATTGCTTGGTTGCGTACAATGTGGTATTGCTTCCCGAATCTGCTTCTGTAGAAGGGGAACATTACGACAATTTATACGTAATTACCATGTTACTAATTTTGTTTGTACAAGCCATTACCCAATTTTTATTATTTTACTTTGCCTTTCGATACAGAGGTAAAAAAGGTACAAAGGCACTTTATTATGCCGATTCACACAAGCTAGAGTTACTTTGGACAGGAGTTCCTACCATTGTATTGTCTGTATTGATTATTTACGGTCTTTGGGCTTGGAATAATTTTATGGATGTTTCGGATGCAGAGCGACCATTAATCATAGAGGTGTACGCGAAGCAATTCTCATGGGAAGCGCGTTATGCTGGAGTGGATCAAACTTTAGGGAGAGCAAACGTTCGCAATATTAAAGGCATAAACACCATGGGAGTGGATATGACCGATAAAAATGCCCAAGATGATATTCCTACACGTGTATTGCATTTACCTAAGGGGAGACAGGTTATTTTTAAGTTTCGTTCTCAGGATGTATTGCACTCTGCCTACATGCCTCACTTTAGAGCACAAATGAATTGTGTTCCCGGTATGATTACTCAATTTTCATTTACACCAAAGATTACCACGGAGGAAATGAGATTAAATGATGCTACGGTAGCTAAAGTGGCCGGAATTAATAAAATTAGAAAGGAAAAAGGCGAAGATGCTTACGAATTCGATTACTTGTTATTGTGTAATAAAATTTGTGGTTCTTCTCATTACAATATGCAAATGAAAATTGTGGTGCAAGAGGAAGCTGATTTTGATGCCTGGTTGAAATCTCAGAAAACAATCGCTCAGGTGGTTAACTAGTGTAGACTGATAAGTCAATCAACCAACAACTAACAACAAGTAACTAACAACAAATAAATCAGAGCTATGTCAGCGCATCATCATAAAGAAACTTTTGTAACAAAATATATTTTTAGTACCGATCATAAAATGATTTCAAAACAATACTTGGTAACAGGTATTTTTATGGGAGTCATTGGGGTTTTAATGTCCATGATGTTTCGGTTACAAATTGCTTGGCCAGACCATTCATTTACATTAATCGAAGCCTTTTTAGGCCCACATCAACAAGACGGAGTAATGACTCCTGATATGTATTTAGCTTTAGTAACCATTCACGGTACCATTATGGTATTCTTTGTGCTTACGGCTGGGCTAAGTGGAACTTTTAGTAACTTATTAATTCCCTTGCAAATTGGAGCACGAGATATGGCCTCTGGATTCTTGAATATGGTATCCTACTGGTTGTTCTTTTTATCTAGTTTGATAATGTTATTGTCTCTATTTGTGGAGGCAGGACCCGCAGCTGCAGGATGGACCATTTATCCACCGTTGAGTGCCTTACCGCAAGCAATGCCAGGATCAGGAATGGGAATGACTTTATGGCTTGTTTCTATGGCTATTTTTATTGCATCTTCTTTGTTAGGATCRTTAAATTATATAGTAACCGTGCTAAACTTACGTACCGTAGGTATGAAAATGACACGTTTGCCTTTAACTATTTGGACATTTTTTGTAACTGCWATTATTGGAGTGGTATCATTTCCAGTTTTGTTATCAGCAGCTTTATTGTTGATCTTTGACCGTAGTTTTGGAACTTCTTTCTTTTTATCAGATATTTTTATCAATGGAGAGGTGTTGCATTATCAAGGTGGATCACCGGTATTGTTCGAACATTTATTCTGGTTCCTTGGACATCCAGAAGTGTATATTGTATTATTACCAGCCTTAGGAATTACTTCGGAAGTAATATCAACCAACTCAAGAAAACCTATTTTTGGATACCGCGCAATGATTGCGTCTATTATAGCCATCGCATTTTTGTCTACCATTGTTTGGGGACATCATATGTTCATTTCGGGGATGAATCCTTTCTTAGGGTCTGTATTTACGTTTACGACCTTATTAATTGCCATTCCATCCGCAGTAAAATCATTTAACTATTTAACAACGCTTTGGAAAGGGAATTTACAAATGAATCCCGCCATGTTGTTTTCTATCGGTTTGGTTTCCACCTTTATTACAGGGGGATTAACAGGTCTAGTATTAGGAGATTCTGCCTTGGATATTAATGTGCATGACACGTATTTTGTAGTGGCACATTTCCACTTGGTAATGGGAGTATCGGCGATTTATGGAATGTTTGCAGGGGTGTACCACTGGTTTCCAAAAATGTATGGTCGTATGATGAATAAAACATTAGGGTATTGGCATTTCTGGATTACTGCAGTAGCGGCATATGGTGTGTTTTTCCCAATGCATTTTGTCGGATTGGCAGGATTACCACGTAGGTATTACAACAATACCGCATTCCCGTTGTTTGACGATGTGCAGGATATTAACATAGTAATTACCTTGTTTGCAATTCTAGGTGGATTGGCACAGATTATTTTCTTAGCGAATTTCTTTATGAGTATTTACAGAGGGAAGAAAGCAACWCAAAACCCTTGGAAATCGAATACYTTAGAATGGACAACTCCCGTGGAACATATCCATGGAAACTGGCCAGGAGAAATCCCTGAAGTACACCGTTGGCCTTATGATTATAGTAAGCCAGGATGGGACGAAGATTTTGTACCACAAAACGTTCCTTTGAAAGAAGGAGAAGAACCTTCATAAACTTAAAAGTATAAAGTATATATTTAGACTGCCTCCATTTAGAGGCAGTTTTTTTTATCCCATTATTTTGAATTTTTAACTCGGTAGTATTTCCTATCTTTGTCCCAACTATGAATGAACACTTAAATCCCGAGAAAGATAATTTTTCCAATGCTGATATTGATGTTGAAAAAGTGTTAAGACCACTGAGTTTTGACGATTTCACAGGGCAAGAAAGTATTATGGAGAATTTGAAAATCTTTGTAGAAGCTGCCAATCAGCGTGGTGAAGCCTTGGACCATACCTTGTTTCACGGACCTCCTGGATTGGGAAAAACAACCCTTGCTAATATTTTAGCCAATGAATTGGAAGTGGATATTAAAATCACTTCGGGTCCTGTATTGGATAAACCTGGAGATTTAGCAGGTTTATTAACAAACTTAGGAACACGTGATGTGTTGTTTATTGATGAAATTCATCGATTAAGCCCTGTTATTGAAGAGTATTTATATTCTGCAATGGAGGATTTNAGAATCGATATCATGATAGAAACGGGGCCTAATGCAAGAACTGTTCAGATAGACTTAGAACCGTTTACCTTAATTGGTGCCACTACACGTTCGGGRTTGCTTACCGCTCCTATGCGTGCGCGTTTTGGAATTAGTAGCCGTTTGGAATATTACAGTACGGAGTTGTTGTCTACCATTGTACAACGTAGTGCTCAAATATTGAAAGTACCCATTGCTTTTGAAGCCGCTATTGAAATTGCAGGTCGTAGCCGTGGAACTCCTCGTAYMRMCAATRMWWTATYKCSWRKRGYTSSTGMWYWWSCMMMAWTTAAMGSAWATSSAARTRWARAMATTGCCATTGCTAAATACGGCTTAAATGCCTTGAATGTGGATGCGCATGGATTGGACGAAATGGACAACAGGATATTAACCACTATTATAGATAAATTTGGTGGAGGTCCCGTTGGAATTAGTACATTGGCAACTGCAGTAAGTGAAAATTCTGAAACGATAGAAGAAGTGTAYGAGCCATTTTTAATCCAACAAGGATTTATTATGCGTACGCCTAGAGGAAGAGAAGTTACAAAGTTGGCTTATGATCATTTAGGTAGGAAAAAAATGGGGAAACAAGGCGAATTCTTTTAAAGTACCTCCCATGTGACAAGATAAAAAAACATCAACTATGAACATACGGGCATTTTTTCCAATTTTAAGCTGGTTACCTAGTTATGAAAGATCTTTTTTACGAAAAGATTTAATGGCTGGATTTACCATTGGAGTGATGCTAATTCCGCAAGCGATGGCCTATGCTTCTGTGGCTGGACTGCCGCCTGTTTATGGTTTGTATGCTGCATTAGTACCGGTGTTAATATACGTATTGTTAGGAACCTCCATGCAGTTGTCCGTAGGGCCTGTAGCGATGGTTTCCTTATTGACAGCCACCGCTTTGTCTACTTTTGGAACGGTAGATATGGCTACTTATATAAATTATGCATTGCTGCTCTCTTTTATGGTAGGGGCCTTGCAATTATTACTCGGTCTGTTCAGACTTGGGTTTTTAGTCAATTTCTTATCCTACCCCGTTATCAGTGGGTTTACATCCGCGGCAGCAGCTATTATTGGATTGACACAGCTCAAACACCTATTGGGTGTGGACGTGGCTAGAAGTAGTAATGTAACAGTAATTGTCAGTGATTTATTTGAGAAAATAAACGAAGTAAACGTAGTGTCAGTCGGCATTGGATTGTTCGCTATTCTGTTGATTATTGTATTAAAAAAAATCAATAAATCCATTCCCTTTTTATTGATWGCAATGCTTTTTGGGATTTTAGTAGTGACTTTTTTTGATTTAGGAAATTCCGTAGAAATTACAAGGGATATTCCATCATCTATTCCTCACTTTTCGCTTTTTACTTTTGATTATGAAATTTTAAAACAATTGTTTCCGATGGCATTAACCATTGCTTTGGTGGGGTATATGCAAAGTATTGCCGTTTCAAAATCGTTGGAGAGTCTGCAAGGAGACCATGTGGTAAATGCAAATCAAGAATTGAAAGCTCTAGGGATTTCAAATTTGATAGGCTCCCTGTTTCAATCTTATCCCGTGTCAGGTGGAATCGCTAGAACTGCAGTAAATAATGAGGCAGGTGCAAAAACACCCTTGGCATCTTTGTTTAGTGCTTTACTGATTCTAACAACGCTGTTGTTTCTTACTCCTTTGTTCTATAACCTGCCGAAAACCATTTTAGCGGCGATTATTTTAGTGGCTATTTATGGATTAATTGATGTAAAAGAGGCCGTATTTTTGTACAGGAGTAATCGTGTAGATTTTTGGTTATTAATCGCTACATTCTGTGCAACGTTATTCTTAGGAATCGAAAATGGAATTGGATTTGGAGTAACTTTGTCACTAATGATGGTTATTTATAAATCTGCAAAACCACATGTGGCTGTATTAGCTAGAGTTCCTGGGACTCATTTTTATAGWRMTMWMGRKSGRTKWGRYSCSSWWKTYMSYWGWAAAGATNGYMTTAMTTKYWRRRWYMRWTGCTNRSWYATATTKWSCTMRWWYKAGTTATTTTAAAGAAATATTAGCGAGTCTTGTTGCAGAAAAAGGCGACGACTTAAAATTGATTATTCTTCACGGAGAGAGTATTAACAACTTAGATAGTAGTGCGATTAAAATGCTGAAAGAAATTCATAAGAAGTATACAAAACAAGGGGTCAGAATTGTTTTTACAGCATTAAAAGGACCTGTTAGGGACGCCATGTCCAAGGGAGGTGTTTTTTATGGAATAGAATTTGAAAATTGCTATATGGGAATCCGTCAAGCAATGAAAGCACATCGGAAAAAAAAGAAGCCAAGTGGAGGGAATGGGAAATACGGAAAATACATTACACAGATAAATGACTAATATCATGCTGTTTATACTTTTTTTAATGTATTTTTCTAGGCTGATTTGCGCTTGGTGATTTCTAGGACATAAAACTCCGAAGAAAACACTAAATTTGTAGACCTGAATTTTAAGAGTGAATAAAGTTGAAATCAWCTTATTAATTTACCAAAAAACGATTAACAACAAACAGAGGCTATTAAAAGTAACTTAGATTTAAGTATCTATTACTTAGAATACCATCTGTGATTCTAAACATTTCGATTTTCGATGCGTTTAGTAAAATAAGATATAGACATGAGAGTAGAACAATTATTTACAGGTTGCCTTGCAGAAATGGCATATTATATAGAGTCTAATGGAGAAGTGGCAATTATTGATCCATTGAGAGAAACAGAACCTTATATTGAAATGGCAAAGGCGGATGGAGCGACTATTAAATATATTTTTCTAACGCATTTTCATGCTGATTTTGTGTCTGGTCAAGTGGATTTAGCAAAGAAAACAGGAGCAACTATTGTTTTTGGACCTACAGCTGAAGCCAATTATGAAATTCATAGAGCAACAGACGGTGAACAGTTTAAATTGGGGAATATTAGCTTGGAATTATTACACACCCCAGGACATACTATGGAATCAATTTCATTGGTTTTAGTAGATGAAAGCGGAAATAAACCCTATGTTTTTACCGGTGATTGTTTGTTTATAGGTGATGTAGGACGACCTGATTTAGCGGTGAGTTCTGATGTTTCACAAGAGGATTTGGCAAGTCATTTATTCGATTCATTACGCGATAAAATCATGTTACTTCCGGACGATATTGTTATTTATCCAAATCATGGTGCAGGTTCTGCCTGTGGTAAAAATATGAGYTCCGAAACGTTTGATACTTTAGGGAATCAGAAAAAAAACAATTACGCTTTGCGTRCCGATATGACGCGGGAAGAATTTATAAAAGAAGTGCTTTCAGGCTTAAAAACACCTCCACAATACTTTCCAAATAATGTAAAGATGAACAAGGGAATCAATCTGAGTATTGATGAAATTGTTACAAAAGGAACCACTCCTTTATCTCCAGAAGTGTTTTCAGAAATGAGTGATCAACCAGAAGTAATGGTGATAGATACRCGTTCTAAAGAGGCTTATACAAATGAAGGAACCGTWCCAGGAGCATGGTTTATTGGAATAGACGGTAGCTTTGCCCCATGGGTTGGAACATTGATAACCAACATTGGTCAGAAAATAATATTTATTGCAGATAAGGGACGAGAGCAGGAAGTTGTGACGCGTTTTTCTAGAGTTGGTTACGATAATACTGCTGGTTTTTTGGAGGGTGGAATTTCCAATTGGTTAGAAGCCGGTTTTGGTGTTGATAAAATTRATTCATTATCCGCTTCCGAATTTGCAAAAAAATTCAAGGAAGAAGGAATAGATATAGTATTAGATGTTAGAAAAGAGACAGAGTTTTTGTCKGAACATTTAATTGGAGCTACTAGTTTTCCGTTGGATTTTATCAATGGAAATAGTGGAATTATAAATTCAAATAAGGATTATTATTTACATTGTAAAAGTGGCTATAGGTCTTTAATCGCAGCATCTATTTTTAAAGCAAATGGAATTAAAAATGTGACGGATATTAGAGGAGGATACCAGGATATTAGAAAAACAGGCATTGCTTTGTCTGATTTTGTGTGTCCTACTTCTATGTTGTAAAAAAATATATAGGAATAAAAATTAGGGAGCGATGGCTCCCTTTTTTTGTTTATATTTAGAACGTAAATTAGAAACAATACCAAATACATTTTCACGTGACGGTTTAGAAATGGAACTATTTTTAGTTTTAGCTAGGCGGAAAATTTAAGGATAGCCGTAGCTATCGTTCTATTTTTTAACAAGGATAAAACGTAAAATAAACTATTTATATCGGTCATTTTGGATTGTAATTGGTATAACTCCCTTTGGGACAATAAACAATAGTATGAGAAAAGTCGTAGTTATGTGTTTTCTTACCTTTTTTGGAATGGCAATTTCAAGTTGTGGTCAAGAAAAAGCAGCGTCAGTAATAGATGCAAACGGAAACGAAATTAAAGTGCATTTAATTGCTGCTAAGCCGTTTAGTGAAGGAATGAAAAATCAAGTGTTGGTAGATGTACGGACACCTCAAGAATTTAAATATGGACACATAGAAAATGCCGTAAATATTAATTTTTTCTCAAAGAATTGGTTGGATAAGTATGCTGATTTTGATAAGTCTAAGCCTATTTATGTGTACTGTAAAAGTGACAATAGATCTGGATCTGTTTCGTTGAAACTAATCGAATCGGGATTTTTACATGTGTATGAGTTGAAAAACGGAATTACAAAGTGGAAAAAAGAAGGGTTTCCTTTGGTTAAAAATTGATGTTAGCTAGTGCTTGTTATTCTTTGAAAATATTTTATTTAACTCAAACGAGTCTCTGATGATGAATTTAAAATTAAGTCTATTATTTGTATTATTTATTGGATTGGTGAGTTGTAATACCTCCACTAATTCAACTACTAAATTATCCGAAGAAGCTCAAAAAAAATATATGGATAAAGGGACTGAAATCACCCAAAAAGCCTTTAAATTATTGAGCGATAATTTAATGACACAGATGCAACAAGGAGGTCCAAGTCAAGCCTTGCCCTTTTGTAATGTACAAGCGCTTCCTTTAACAGCATCAATAGCTACTCAGGAAAATGTACAGATTAAACGTGTTTCTAAAATGTTTAGAAATAGCGCCAATAAACCGAATACTACAGAACGACACGTAATAAGTGATTATGAAAACACCTTGTTAAGAGGAGAGGAACTATCTCCTGTTTTAATWAGTAMTSYWKCKGGAAAGCCTCAGTTCTTTTCTCCKATAMTCATCAATAAAAAATGCTTGTCTTGTCATGGAGTGATACGTAAGCAAGTGTCGAAACAAACAGATTCCTTGATAAAAGTAGTGTACCCAAACGATTTGGCTACTGGTTATAAAGTAGGAGATTTACGAGGGATTTGGAGCATACAGTTTTAAAAATGATAGACATAAATAAAAAATTCGAAACAGTCACAGATTACTTTTCTCCTAAAATAATAGGAGAAGTGAATGATGTCTATGTAAAAATAGTTAAAGTGAAAGGCGAAGACATTCCATGGCACAACCATGAGCATGAAGACGAATTGTTTTATGTGTTAGAAGGTAGTTTGCTGTTTGAAGAAGAAGGAAAAGATTCTTTTACCATGAATGCAGGAAATATGTACACGGTAAAAAAGGGCATTAATCATCGTATTTCTTCAAAGGAAGAATGTAAGTTAATGTTGATAGAAAATAAGACGACCGCGCACACAGGAACCGTTAAAGCAACGATTACAAAAAGTTTGAAGGAGCAAAGTTAAGTGCCTTCGTATATTATATAAAAAAACCTCGCAAATAGCGAGGTTTTTTTGAACTTGGGGAAATGCTTGTGTTTATCGGAGATTAAAATCTCAACGTCGCACCAAGTAAAAAGTTTGTAGTAGCTTGTGGGTAGTACCCAGCTCCATGTATTGTTGTAGTAGTGTCTGCTTCAGACCAAGTATCGTCATAGGTGTAATAATAACCGTTAGACACATATTTTACGTTAAATATATTGTTGACCATCGCGGTGAACGTAATAGATTTAAAGATGCTTTTAGGGCTAATTACATAACTTGCCGTTAAATCATTTACAAAATAGCTGTCTAATTTAGACTCTTTGGTACTGGTATTTCCCATAAATTGACTCCCAACATATTTAGAAAGTAAAGAGAATTGTAAGTCGTTGATAGGTGCGTAAGTGAATATATTTCCAACAATTACATCAGGAGAAAAAGACAAGTCTGTAGTTCCTAAATTTGTAAGTTCACCATCTAGTTCCGTATGGAAATCAGTGTTTTTGTTACTGCTCAAGGCTGCATTTGGTCTCCAGGTAACGGTGTTTGATAATTTAATGGTAGCGTCTATTTCTAATCCTAGTCTATAACTTTTTCCGCTAGTAGCACGAATAGGAGCGCCAGTATCATCAATAGCCCCGGTAAGAACTAATTGATTTTTGTAGGACATATAATATCCATTGGTGCTTATTTGAATATTGGCGATATTAAAACGATGTCCCAATTCAAAATCGGTCAATTGCTCAGACTGGTCAATTCCATTTTCGAAATCGTTTCTGTTTGGTTCTTTATTTGCTCTTGCAACAGAGAAATAGAAACTATTACTTCCGCTTACATCGTAAGTAATACCGGCTTTTGGATTAAAGAATGAAAAATCTGTATCTACATTTATTGGGTTAAGATCAGAAGTTATCCCTTTGGTTTGGTAGTTTATAAAGCGTCCTTGAAGGTCTCCGTAAAAAGAGAGTTGTTCAGTTACTTTATAGGTTGCTTTTGCAAATACACTGTTGTCTATTTTTTTTGCGTCACTTTCGTAATAACGATCTCTGATACTAGATCCACCAGCATTTTGAGCCCAAATAACTTCTCCAAAATGATCTCCTTGATAATTACTGTGAGAACCTCCAATGATAAGGTCTAATACATCATTTTTATAATTGGTATTGAAATTTACTACGTAAAAATCGTTGTCTAACCATCTGCGACGTACTAAATCGGTAGTATCTATTGTTTCTCCTCCTATGGTAATTGGGGTGAAACCGTAGTCTGCAAAATCTTCACCATCCTTAAATTGCTCGTAATATCCTTTCCCTTTGGTGTAATTCAATCCTAGATTGGTAGACCATGCATCCGAATAACGTTGGTTCCAGTGAAATTGATAATGATCTTGTTGGTAATTGTCAATTTCATTATCGTAGGTATAAGGATTTTGTTTCCTGTCCTCTTCTAATTGTTCTGCAGTAATTCCGTACCAAGCTTGATATGTTTTTTCATGTCCTCCAAAAGTCAATGCTTTAATCAAGGTATTGTCATCTACATAAGTAGCTTGCAAGAAATATGATTTTAAATCACTCCATGCTCTGTCTATATACCCATCAGAATCTATTTTTGACAAACGACCTGCAATTTCTACACGGTCATTTAACAATCCTGTACTAAATTTAACAGAATGTTTTTGTGTGTTATAAGATCCAAAAGAGCTGCTGATTTCACCATAAGCTTCGTTAGAAACTGCGTTAGTCAACACATTTAAACTCGCTCCAAAAGCTCCTGATCCGTTGGTAGAAGTTCCTACACCACGTTGCAATTGCATACTCTCTGTAGAAGAAGCAAAATCTGGCATGTTTACCCAAWARGTTCCTTGACTTTCTGCATCGTTATACGGAATTCCGTTAATCGTTATGTTTACACGAGTAGCATCGCTACCACGAACACGAATCCCAGAATAACCAACTCCTGCACCAGCGTCTGAAGTGGTAACAACAGATGGTAAAAAGTTTAATAAAGTTGGGATGTCTTGTCCTAAATTACGTTTTTCTAATTCCTTTTTGTTGATGTTAGAATAGGTAACAGGTGCATTTCCTTTTACACGGACAGCACTTACTAATACTTCGTCTAAGCTCTGTCTATTGGCTTTTAATTCAACGTTTAAAACAGTGTTTTTAGAAATGTTAACCGTCATCGTTTTAGAGGTGTAGCCCATATAGCTTACCTTAATTTGATACGTTCCTTTGTTTAAGTTCAAGGTGTAGTTACCATCAAAATTAGCGGTAGTTCCTGACTTGCTTTTGGTTAGAATAACACTAGCTCCTGCCAATGCTTCATGCGTTTCATTCGTTACCTTTCCGGTAAGTTTAAACGTTTGTGCATTTATTGTAAATGCTGATAAAAATAGTACTAAAAGTACTAAAAGTTGAGTTTGATGTCTCATTTAATAAAAAATAAAACGATTAAAAAGAGATAATTAGTCGATAATTGATAGTTTATATCGCCCTTAGTACCAACGGTACTTAGTCTTCCCTAAACAGCATTACCTGTTCTAGGTTCATTGGGTGTGATCTCAGCCTTGCGGCACCCCTTTATTGAGATGGGGCAAATGTAGAAACAATTTATCTAACAAAAATGATATTTGTTAGATAAATTGATATTTGTTAAACTTTAACCTGTAGATAGCATTTGTACCGGTTCTTAGACGCACTGTATTTCATGATTTTACGTCCTTTTTTAACGGGCAAAACCCCTTCAAAAACGAATTTATTTTTCACAATTTATAAAGTACAATTTAGTCAGCGTACATTTTGTCAATCAGTTCTTTATATTTTTGCTGAATTACTTTTCGCTTTAGTTTTAAAGTTGCTGTAATTTCACCAGCTTCWATACTAAACTCTTTCGGTAACAAKGTGAATTTTTTAATTTTCTCGAACTTAGAAAATTCTTTTTGTAATTCTTCAAAGCGTTTTTCAAACAAATCCTTTATCTGGTTATGATTGATCAGTTCTTCAATATCCTTAAAGCTAATCTTATGTTCTTCTGCGTATTTTATAATATTTTCAAAGCTAGGAACAGCCAAAGCCGTAACATATTTCTGCTGATCTCTAATTACTGCAATTTGTTCAATAAATGAGTCTCCTACCAAAGCCATTTCCARTTTCTGTGGYGCAATATATTTACCTCCAGAAGTTTTCATTAAGTCTTTAATTCTATCAGTAATTACTAAGTTTCCATGAGCATCCATTTTACCAGCATCACCTGTTTTAAACCAACCGTTTTCAAAAACTTCCGCCGTTTCTTTAGGTTTTTTATAGTAACCTAGCATTACACCAGGTCCCTTTACTAAAATCTCGTTATTGTCACCAATTTTTATATCGGTACCCTGAATAGGTTTTCCTGCTGAATTAAATTCGAAATGAGTATCTCCAAATAATGAAACTGTTGCCGTAGTTTCGGTTAAACCATAACCACATTTAATATTTAAACCAAACGAATGAAAAAATGAGACCATATCCTCAGCCAAAGGTGCACCTCCGCAAGGCATAAATTTTATACGCCCTCCAAAAACTTCTCTAAGCTTACTTAAAACTAACTTATCGGCTATTTTAAACTTCATTTTTATTAGAAATGGTACCTTTTTACCAAGTCGCTTATACTTATTATTGTATGCATTTCCAATACCTAAAGCCCAACTTGCTAATTTCATTTTAGTGGGTGAGGCTTCTTTTCTTTTGTCTTGAATTGCAGAAAATATTTTTTCAAAAATACGTGGAACAGTACACATTAAAGTCGGTTTGACCTCTTTTAAAACCTCTGCAATTTCTTTTGGATTTTGATTAAAATATACTTGAATTCCAGACTGAATACAGAAAAACACCCAACTACGTTCGTAAATATGACTTAAGGGTAAAAAGCTTAACGAAACATCATTTTCATTAACATCTAATTCATCTTCGTGGGCTTTTAATGAAGCTGCAAAATTGTTATGATCTAACATAACGCCTTTTGGTTCTCCTGTTGTTCCTGAAGTGTAAATAATACTTGCTAAATCTTCTAATTGATGCTCATTATTGCGTTTTTCCAATTCACTTTCAATGCTTTTTGGAAATTCTGCATTGATAAAATCAGTAAAATGAACGGCATTATTATGATTTCTTAAGTCAACGGTACTGGTTAAAGCAATAATTAATTTTAAGTATTTATTGTCTTTATAAATTTCTTCGGCTTTATCAAACTCTTCTTGATCGCCTACAAACAACACACTTATTTCAGCATCGTTTATTATATATGTTGTTTCTTTTGTTGAATTAGTTGCATAAATTGGAACCGTAACCGCTCTCATGCCCATAATTCCAATATCCGCTATTATCCATTCGGTCATGTTTTGAGCAAATATTCCAATGTTGTCTTGCTCTTTTATTCCATAATGGATTAAAGCTTTTGAAACATTTTGAATTTGTTCAAAGAAATTATTCCAAGAGATTCCAATCCATTCTTTTGAAGCTACATCTTTATAAAAGATGGCTTCTTTGGTTGTAAATCGTTTTGTATTGTCTTTTAGTACCTCTATTAAATGCTTATAACTCATATATTGGTTTTCGAATATTATTTTCAAAGCTTTTACACAGCCTTCAAATTTACAAATAAATAGATTGGAAAAATAGATTAGCGTGTTTTGATTGTTCCAATTGATTTAGAATATAGATTTTTTAACAAAACATTTGGTTGAAATACATTTTTAGTTAAGGATTTATACTTTTACTCCGCTCCGTATTGGGCGTTTGTTGAATTCTTTTTTTTGTTGCTTTGATAAAAACAAGGCGAGTAGTGCATGCCTGACATTTATTTGAATAAATGGAACGTCCAAAAAAATGACCATAACACATAAACCTAGCGTCAATTTAAACCATTAAACCTACAAGTATCCGACTTGGATTTTGACAGAAAAATGGTGCATGTGCGAGAAGGAAAGGATAAAAAGGACAGCTGTCTCCCCTTAGGAGAATAGCTGATCCGAGGGATAAAAAATAGAGTAAGAATGATTGCCCCGAAAAGTGGCTTTTTATGTGGAATGACAGGAATGGAAATAGGATGGCCCTGTCCAAATATCGTATTTTTTTAGTTTTTTGGCAATGTAGCACGTGTATTGTTAGTGCGTAAAAAAAATACAAAAAACTTGTGATAGCCAAGAGCTTTTTTTTAAAAATATGCCAACCTTTAAAATTTGCATAGGAGTACAAGTTGTAGCCTATACTTAAATTATAAGATAGTATCAAAGGAACAAAGAGCTTTGATGTGATGAATTACGAACCGCCGTATAAGTTCATTTCTAATTACAAGTGTTTTTACACTTGTAATTAGAAATGACCAAGCGTAGCTTTCGTACGTACGGTGGTGTGAGCGGCRCACTCCAACTTATCTAGTTGGAGCCGTCTACTCGATTAGCAGTTTTACTTTATTATTAAAATGGTRAATCATCTTGTTCCCCTTCTTTTTTCTCCTCTGTTTTTAATCCAAATTGAACATTTATATCTGTTTTAATTCTTTCATTTATAGATGAATAAATGTGTTCAAGACTATTTAAAATAGAATCATTATTAGCTATTTTCGAATTTGTATAAGTCCATTTTATTTTTTCATTTTCTAATGTTTTACTTTGCCATCCATTTTCTATATATTGAAGGATTGTGTAAAAAAAGGAAATTTGCTTTTTAGATATTAATAAAGCAACATTGCATTGATAAGATTTTATGTTAGGGAATTTTCCTAAAAGTTCAATTGAAACGGCTTTGAATGGTACGTCATCAATTAATAATTCATATCCTGTTAAATATGTTGTTAAATGATCATCAAATTCTTCATAAACTTCTTGGTAATATGGTTTTGCGAAAAAATCATTTGAATTATTTTTCAGCCATTTACCAATTGATTTCACGCCTTCTAATTTGTTGTTATCATTTGTAAAATTTACAGTAACGTCATATAGGTCTTTAGTTTCATTATCAAGTACTAATTTTTCAAATTGGACTTTGCAAAAGTCCATAGCTTTTATTGCTCCTTCCAAATCAACGTACTCTTTAGCATTATTTTTTACGATTTCGAGAAGTGTTGAAATTTTCTTTTCGTCATTTTGAGTGTTTTTATTTAGAGAATTATAAGTATTTAGATAACCCTTTACATCTTCGTTAAAGGAGCAAAATTTTTCAGTTAATTCAGCTTGGATTACAAAAAAAGGTGTTTGTTCTTGATTACCACTAAATTCATCAAGAATGAAGTCGATAATGTCTTTATATCTTATTTCAGTTGATGGGTGTTCTTTTAGAGACTTAACGAAGCTATAAGTAAAAAAACTAAGATTTTCATCTTGATAGGATGCCTGATTACTTAATGAAGAATTTAAAAAATAACACTTGTTAAATCCTTTTTTAGTTTCATTAAAATATTTTGTTAAAACATCACTCTCTTTTATATAACTTGTTCCTGATTGACAAGCATCAATAATTTTTATAACTAATTGTGGGTTTAATGTTCTAATTAAATCATCAATTTCTTCATTTTTCAAGCTGGTTTGATTTTTCTTTTTATTATCAAAATCTGATAATAAATAATGAAATTCGTCATTAGAAAATTCACCGTGACCCGAATAGTAAAAAAACAACTCTTCTATTTTTGTGCCCTTGTGTTCAATAAAAAAATTACTCAACAATTCTTTAGTTTCTAAACTTGATTCATTATTATTAATTGTAAGAATTTTATCGAACTTTTTTGTCGCTTTTAAAATTCCATCAATGATTTCACCATCTTTCTTTGAAGCTGGTAAGTTATTTGCTTTATTGGTATAATTACTTACGGCTATTATTATTGCTATATTCATATTTTTTATTCTGTTTTTAGTATTACTACTAACACCCATATATCATCAATAAACTTCCAAAACTTAAGTTATTTCCGTGATGGCTACAATGGGTTCGGGTTATTTGTTGTTTGTATGATTAAAGGTAAATCATTTTTCAAAAACAGTGACCGTTTGTTTCTTTTTGTTTTAGATTTAATATTTAGCTGTTTAGGGGAGTGTGTTTATATACCTTTTGCAGTACTATGGAATAGTTTACGGTGTTGATTTTTAGGGGTTGGTTTTAAGACTATTTGTTTAATAATCGTCAAACCGTTTCCTTGCCGATTTTTTAAAAGCATGTTTTTTCTTCGATTCCAAACGCCTTCTGTTCGATGATTTAGTAGGCTTTGTTTTTTTTCTGAATTTGGGAACAAACAGCGCTTTTTTGAGGGTTTCAAAAAAACGTTTTATAACAATTTCTTTATTTCTATGTTGACTTCTACTTTCGTCGCAACTCAAGGATAATTCCTTGGAAGCAGTTAGTTTTGAAGCTAAGTTTTTATAAATTAATGCTTTTTCTGCTGCATTCAGCCCCATAGAATCGGAAACAGAAAAAGACAGCACTACTTTTGACGAAACTTTATTCGCATGTTGTCCACCTGGGCCACTACTGCGAATGGCCTTAAAGTTGAGTTCAGTTAAAAGTAGTGTGCTGTTCATTTTATTTAGATTGGTGTGCTGATTTTAATAAGTCATTCACCGTTTTTACTGGGTTAAATGTTGCAATGGGTACTTCTACAAAAAGTGTGGTCCAGTTAGCCATGGCTCCATTCCATAAGCCGGGTAATTCCAATGCTTTTAAAGGGCTTCCTTCATACGTTTTTTCTGAAATAAATACGGCCTTATCATCTACAAAACGAGTTAAATTAAATTGTTCTCCTCGGTAGTTTTTCGTCGCACAAACTAAATCTACAGGGTTAAAATGTGTGGCAGTGTCTAATAATAAAGCTTGCGAATTATCAGTTAATTTGATTTGTGACTTTTCAATAATTTGCAATTGAGTTAGCTCGTTCGCACTCACCCAAAAAGGACCTCCTCCAGGTTCCCCTAGGTTTTTAACCATACCACAAACACGTATCGGACGGTTTAAAATAGTAATAATTTCTTGTTGACCGAGTGGTTTAGATGTCTTTATTTGTAATTCTTGAGTGATTGTTTTTTGAATTTCWGCCAGTCTGTCTATTGATAGATCATTCTCTAGTTCCAGTAAAAACGTAAATATTTGTTCTTGAACCTTAAGTAGTTTTCCTGCGAGTACTTGTTTAAATCTAACCGTTGTTTTGTTTTGTGCTTGTGTGCACACATTGTCTATGTTTTTTACAAAAATCAAATCCGCTTTTAGGTCGTTTAAATTTTCAATTAAAGCACCATGTCCTCCGGGTCTAAATAGTAAACTCCCATCTGATTGTAGTATTGGATTATTGTCTTTATCTACTGCAACGGTGTCTGTAGATGATTTTTGTGTAGAATAAGTGATGTTTTGAGAAGCGCAGGTCAAATGTTTTTTAAATAAATCTACATGATCTTCACTTACAGTAAAATGAATGTTTGCATGGGCTTCTTCTCCTTTAGCGTATAAATCCGATTCCGCTAAATGTTCTTGTGCAGGTGTAAATACATCGTTTTTAATGGAATGAAAAGGAATCAATCCCTTCGGTAGCTTGCCAAAGTTTAGGTAATTTTGATGTAACATTACATTTACAAATTCTAGTTTGGATTCCGTATCTGTAATGTCAAAAGTACTGTGTTTTAAACGCAGTTGATGAATCACCTCTGCGCAAAAAGCAAAGGATTCCAGTTGTTCGAAAAACGTTTTTACATAAGGAGTTTCTTCTTCTGATGCTACAAACTGATACAATTCGCTAAACATCCGTGTTGCAGCTCCTGAAGCGGGGACAAATTTAAGGATGTCTAGGTTGGATTGTTTTTGTTGGTAATGCCTAATAAAAGTGTCTTGTTCACTTTCTGAGTACTGTAGGATGCCATTTGTTGGTGTTGCGACATCCGTAATATGTATGTGAAAATCATTATTTTCAAAACATTTAATTTGTTGCTGTAGTTTAGTGAGTGAAATTCCTTTGTTAGTTAGGTTTTTAAGGGCTATTTCGCTGTGCATAGTTTTTAGTTTTAACAAATTGTTAATGGCTTTAGTCGCCGTTTTTAGTCGTGTTTTTTGATCGCCTTTTAATAAAATATAAGGTCTGTTATTTTCAATTAATGCTTGTTCGAAGGCTTTGAACATGGTTTCTCTAGCGTCAGATCGGTCTCTTAAATCGTCGGCTTTCCATGGAATGTCTATATAGGTAAGTAAATAAAGGTCGTAGGTGTTTTCTTTGGACATTTTGTCTAGCAACGGGTCCACAAAACCGCCATAAAACTCTTGGGAATACACTTTTGTTTCCAGTAAGTCGGTGTCGCAAATAAGTAGCTTATTGGCTTTTGTTACCAATTTATTTTCCAATGCCATTTGCCCGTAAGCAATAGGGAGTAAGTCTGAGTTTTCGCAAGTTTTACGCTCGTTATTCCACTTGTTTTGCAAGTATTCACGTGCGTATTCAGGAGCCCATACAGTATTGTAATAACGAGATAATTGACCAGATAATGTTGTTTTACCTGTAGATTCTGGTCCGAATAATACTATTTTTAAGACGTCAGTTTTTGATTGTCTAAGTTTTTCTTCCATGCTAAATATCCAAATATGGCAATAAATGTAAATCCTAAATATTGAAAACTTGTAAAGGAATACCCTTTGTAAAAATACAATGGGACCGAGATAATATCACCCAGAATCCAAAAGAGCCAGTTTTCAATTTTTCGTTTTGCCATCAACCACATTCCTACAAAAAATATGGCGGTGGTAAGGGCGTCTACATAAGCAACCCAACCGTTCCATTTATCGAATGAAATGTATACCAAATATACGAAAATTAAAGTGACAAAGAAGATGATTGTCGCTGTGTATTTTTCTTTTAAAGTTGTGCTTGAGATTGGAGTAACATGGGTGTCATCAACTTTTCGAGTCCAAATATACCAACCGTARATRCTCATWATAAAATARTARMYATTRATCATCATATCACCTAATAAACCCCATTTAAAAAGTAGGTATACAAATATTAAGGTGCTGATAATCCCTGTTGGAAATACCCAGATTTTATTTTGCTTGGAAAACCAAACGGAGAGGAAACCAAAAATAATTGCTATTATTTCTAAGGCTATTTCATGGGTGGGGTACTGCTTGTATTGTGCGAAAAATAATTCGAATAATTCAGTCATGAGGTATAATAATCTTCTTAAGAGGGTCCAAGATAGTATTAATTAAAATGATCATGRGCATAGACCAATGTGAAGTTTTCAATTTTTTCAAACTGAATCTTGTACTTTTTATCCCAATCGGTGGCTCTTATCCATGCCGTGGTTTTGGTATCATCTAATTTAAAAGGCGTTACTACTATATCATTTTTAAAGGTCAAGCCTCCATAGGGGTAAATTTTATACAGCGATTCTTTAGCGCCCCATATTACGGTGAGTTTCTCTATTTGACGATTGGTTTGATTTTCAAGATCAACAATGTAATTTGTGAATTTCGAAGCGATGCGCGTGATCTTAGGTCTGTTTTTTTCAAGGTCTATTCCTACTTCTCGGTCACTGATAATGATGGCTGAAAATTCGTAAGAATGTGTAATTGAAATATGTTTTCCGTCTTTTAAATGAGGTTTTCCATTGGGTGTGTAAAACAAATCGTGATCCGTGTAACCAGCAGCTTTTAGTAAATGGCGTACACTTAGAAAACCCCTTCTGTGTAATTCGGATTTCATGTGCTTTAAACGTTCTATACTGTTGTCTGAAAGTGGCATGTTTTCGGACAACTTAGCTAAAGAATCTTTTATGTTCCAGACAAATATGATGGTATTTGCGTGAGGCTTAATAGTTTTGTAAAGTGGCATTTGTTGATGTAAAAAATGAAACAAGCGGTAAATATCAACAAAACAGTTGGTTAAAATGCTTTAATTGTGGTTAAAAAAGTATTTATTTTGTCTAATTTATGTGTTGATTTGTGATTTTACACTATTTTTGCAACTCATAATGAACAAAGATAAGAATATGAGTACAGATATAAAAACGTATGTACCTTATAAAGTTAAGGATATTTCTTTAGCTGATTGGGGACGAAAAGAAATAGAATTGGCCGAAGCTGAAATGCCAGGGTTGATGAGTTTACGTGAAGAATATAAGGACGAACAACCTTTAAAAGGTGCTAGAATT
>NVSD01000027.1 GCA_002401105.1 Flavobacteriaceae bacterium
TTCTTAAGTCTTTACTTTTCGGATCATACTCACAAAAACTTCCAATAATATCTGCACTATTAACACAAGGTACCCCTTGGTATGCAATATTTGACGATGCTACTATTTTACCATTTGGAAGGTAAGCTCCATCAAAAAAGTTTAAATCATCTTCCGCAACTTGCGTTAATTGATGCACTTTATTAGTGGCTACATCCATCTCGAAAATTTGCCATAAGTTGTCTTCATTTACGCTTGTAAACATCAACCTATCCGCATCCCAATGTAACTTCAAACTATTTAAAGGAGCACTATTGGTTGGTTTAAAAATGGTTTTAGACTGTACCTCACCTCTTAAATTACTCAATACAGTTAATTCACAATCAAAATTACTCTTCCTTGCAGACATATGAGAACTCCAATTATTACTTTGTGTTCCAATTTCAGGAGCCATGGCTTTACGTGCACGATCCCCTAATTTGTAACGAACAGCGATAATCTTATCAAAATCTAGCACCGGGTTCGCCAATAAAATCTCCTTTTTATACGCTATAACTTTCGTAAGATTTTTAATAGATACTGAATCTTCTTTGAACATCCCGTCCACAGAAGCAGCATATACTTTTTCGATGAAATCAAGTTTTCCCTGAAATTCGGTAACGTTAAAATTCGGATTTGATTTCATATTATCAAAAGCCAAACGTATGGATTCAATATTGACCCATTTCAATTCATTTTGAAGACTGTAGATGTTACTTGCTCTTTCGAATAATTCTAAGTAGGTCTTTAATTGCTCCGATTTTGGCRATTCTGCCACTTCCTTCAATACATTTTTAAAATGTGCTGGACTGTCTAATAAATTAACAAGACTAGCCACTACCGACCTTTCAGCCGAGTAATCATCAGATGCTAACCATCCAATAGTACTCACATTTAACTTGCTAAAAAACAAGGCTCCTATTTTTGGAAATTCAGTAATTATTTGCTCTTTAATAGCATGTGCAGAAACATTCTGAACTATAAATCTAACAGATGCTTTTTGATTAGATCCATCATCGATTCCAACAAGTGATTCAAACCTAACATATTTTTTATTTAAATTAAAAACAACTTCACCATCGGCATGTAAAAAAATACCATGCTCATATTCTTTTGATTTTATTGAAATCTTAGTACCGTGGCCCGTAATGTTTTTTAATGGTTTCCAATATCCAGCATGTCCAGACTGAATCTCTAAGGCATCGACATAATCAAAACTGCCATCTGCTTTAAATAATTTTACGTCTGCCCATACCGCATGATCCCAACCATTTCCATCTTCAGTACCATCCGTAATCATTATTAAATGCTCAACACCGGTTATGTCTATGACTAATTTCTCTGGTGTATCTCCTTTCCTTAACACCTTTGAATTTACAGGAAAACGATCTCCCAGTTCCGTTTGTAGCTCCTTCTTTAATTCGATGATGTTTTGACTCCAATTCTTTTTAGAAGTTGAGGTTTGCGCCCAGATACTTGGAACCAGCACAAAAAACACCATTATGATATTTATAATTTTTTTCGACATTGTAATATTGTTTTAAATTAARAAACGTTTTAGGTCTCTATTAAGGAATTAAAATATCCATGGTAGAAACATTTCCTAAATTTTGATAATCTTCTATCTTCCAAATCAATTGATTCTCTGAGTCTATCTCAAATATTTGAGCTGCTTTGGCTTTATCTCCTGAATGACCTCCCCAGTTACAAATAATGGTATTACCATTATCCAAGCGTTTAGCTTCGGCCACAAACCTCAACGGAACATTGGCAACATCATTTTCTTTTAGTTCCCAAACTACTTCCTTAGTTTCTGGAATCATTTCTACTAACTTATGAGCATCACCGCAGCTCAATAACCAATTTCCATTCTTCAAAATATCGACAGAAAACACAGACATATCTAACTTTAGCTCTCGTACTATATTCCCCTTTGCATCAATTTCTACAATAGACCTTTTCCCTAGTAAAGGCACGATATAGWYYYCYWWWWKWWWTTYAMKWAYWTRTMTAAMSYGGCCATSAGGGTTWTCKATGYCWGTWTCAAAAGWAATAKYWASTAATTTMTCMCCCTCMGKAGARAAYTCTAWAATTYGAGCAGGATGTCCACAMAYMCCYAATAATATATTYCCWTGATCRGTMMTTGASGCRGMMTGYAMTTCCGAACCCTTTTCTGTTATGTACTCCCATAAAGTTTGGTGATTTTTGTCTATCAATTTAGCACCTTGCTTAAAAGAATACAGTATTTTATCTCCTGGAAAAGAGGTCACTGAATTACATTCTTGGCSCTTTTCTAAATCATGACTCCATAGCGTTATTCCATTGCTATCCACCATTGTAATTTTATTCCAACCYGAACCTCCCAAATAATAATGAGTTACCGGTTTAGAACAGGCACTTATTAATAAAACAAATACGATAGGCAGTAGTAGGTATGACTTCACTAATTTATATTTCATGCTTTATACTTTTTATTATTATACTATTTGGGAATTATTTCCAGGTTACAAGGTTTAACCCTCTACTAATGCATCTGCTTTTAAATCATTGAACATTTCRAAWGCAAGRCTTGGTTTTAARTCTTCGTGTACTACGGCACTTACGGCTTGAATCATGGCAGCTGGWGCTACKGAYTGGAATACATTTCTTCCCATATCTACWCCAGAAGCACCTTCRTTAATTGCTTTGTAACACAATTCCAAGGCATCAAATTCTGGTAATTTCTTCCCTCCTGCAATTACAATAGGCACTGGACAAGAAGAGGTTACTTTAGAAAATCCGTCACAGTAATATGTTTTTACAATATTGGCTCCATTCTCCGCACACATTCGTGATGCCAAGCTAAAGTAGCGTGCATCTCTTGTCATTGCAGTCCCTACGGCAGTCACTCCCATTACTGGAATCCCTGCTCTTTGTCCTGCATCTACAGCTTTACAAATATTTGCCATGGTAATTGCTTCCGTTGCAGCATCACCTACAGAGGCCATTACGGCAATAGCAGAAGCGTTCATACGAACAGCATCCTGAATATCTATCAAYACATTGTGATTCAACTCCGTTAAAATAGAAGTTCCGGCATCAGAGCGTAAACAAATTGCCTTATTAGAATTCGCAGGAATACTAGARCGAATCATTCCACGTGCTCCCATTAAACAATCAGCATATTTAATCAACGGAACAATACTTAAATCGATACGTTCCAGCCCTGAGGTAGGTCCCATWATAAAYCCATGATCAAAGGCCAACATCACTGTTTTACCTGTTGATGGGCGRAAAATACGTGAAAGTCTATCTTTCATTCCCCAATCCAAATTGTCACTCCCTTTTAAGTGGAACATTTGATTGCTTACCGGTTTGTTTGAAAAGTTAGCTCCTTCTCTTAAATCATCTAAATCAGCCATACTAAGTATTTTTAAAAATTTTATTTATTATAANAATATTCTTGTTTTTTAATTTATGCATACGCTTCTATCCCTTGCGCAAAGGAATTAAACATACACGCCCAAGATGTAGCTCCTGGATCAGCAGTTCCTATGGAGCGTTCTCCTAAATTACGAGCACGTCCAAAATTAGCTTTCATTGCGATGGTTTTTTCTGCACCTTCTAACGCAGCTTCCGCCCCTTTTTGTAATACTACCATTACATTTCCTTCTGCTGATTCCATGGCTTCAACGGCTGGAATCAATGCATCCATCATGGTTTTATCTCCAACCTTGGCTTTTGTTTGTTGTTCCAACATGGTTAAGCCTGCTCTAAACATCTCCTTCATTTGATCTACATCTAGCTCAGTACCTTTCGCAGCATTTCCCATTCCCATAAAAAAGGCTCCCATTAAGGTACTTGTCGATCCACAAGACTCTTCCATAGCTCCAAAGGCCATATCGTTTAACATTTCGTCAAACTCCAAGGCATTGGCTCCTGCTTTTACGATGGCTTTAAGTGCAGAAACAATAGCAGTTCCGTGGTCTCCATCACCTATTACCGCATCCAATTTAGAAAACTCGTCCGAACGCTYTGTAATATTTACAAGCGTCGTATGCATCATGGCTTTAAACCCTTCAATTGTTAATTTTTCCATGATCTATTTTTTTCCTATTACCGTCCAATATGGTGCATCYGAAGCGCAGTCTTTTAAATAGGTCACGTGATCATCATCACATTTCCCTAAAATCATCTGGAACCCAGATTGCTCCTGAACCGTTAATATCTCTGTTATTTTTCCTTCTACTAACTCACAGCCTTTTTCTTCTAAAATTTGGCAAGCTTTTCTAAAAACGATGCTCATTTCCATGTGTGTTGTTGCCCCCACTCCATTGATATAMAGCAGCAATTTATCACCAGAGACAGCATTTAATTTTTTCAATAAAGGTTCCATCATAWAGGCAGCCGTATCATCAGCACTCAATAATTCCATTTGACCTCCACCACCTTCGCCGTGTTGCCCCATTCCTATTTCCATAATTCCATCAGGAAGTTCCGCTATGATTCCACCATTTTGTGGATGCGTACAGGATTTCATTGCTACGGCTAATGTTGCTATTTGATTGTTAAAACGCTCTCCAATTTCACAAAGTTCTTCCAAAGACTTCCCTTCTTCAGCTGCTGCCCCTAAAATTTTAATTAAGGGTACACAACCAGCCAATCCACGTCGGTCTTCGTCTGGAGTTGTTACACCCGCACTAATATCATCATGGGTGATGATGCTTTTTACACGAACTCCAAATCGCTCAGACATTTTAACGGCCATGTTGGCACTCATAATATCTCCTGCATGATTCAGTACTATCAAAATAATTCCAGCCTCACGCTTAAATTCTTTTAAGGCATTTAACACTCTTGGAGCACCAGGTGCCGCAAAAATATCTCCTACTACTGAACAATCTAACATTCCTTCACCTACAAAACCACTCAATGCTGGTTCGTGTCCTGCTCCTCCTAAAGTGATAATTGCCACTTTATCATTAGATTTCCTATGCGTTCTAACTACGGTATTTGCATCTAAAAGTGTTACTTTATCACGGTATGCCATGGTGTAGCCCTCTAGAAGCTCCTGAGTAATAGTATCCGGATTGTTTATGAACTTTTTAATTTGACATGTATCTGTTGTATTGGACATTGTTTTAGTTTTTGAGGTTTTTATTTTAATTATACAGCTGTAACTTGCATCAATTCAATGGGGGCTCCTTCTTCTACCACAAAAGCAATAGTGAGTCCTTCTTTAGGAGAGAATGGTTCAATTAACACCGTTTTCCCTTCCATTTCTGCTTGTAAATCTTCTACCTGATAGGCAATATGAGCAGTGGTTTGAATTAATTCTGGAAATTCAGAATCAGCTTCAAAGCGCAGCCATTCTATTTTATTGGGGCTGTTTGCATAATCAGTCACAAATAATTTGGCACCTTCCATATAATTTTCATTTTCCTGAATTACAGATGTCGGAATCCCGACATGATCAAATTTTCTCATGGTAAATATGTTTATAAGATTTGTATTGTTACAAACAGCTTACAGTAAAGAAACTGTTTGTCAAAAAATTATGTACTCAATTTTTAAGGCTTACACATTGCCCAAAATATCCGCAAAAACAACGTCTGGGTTTGTAAAACGAAGTGCCGAACCATCGTGATAATTAGCATATTCAGAAACTATCGCTCCTTCATTTCCTGCCATCATAAAGTGAGGCGTTTCTAATTCACCTAAAGTTTGCAAACCATTCAGTTTTAATTSGKTTACATTCGAAACTGAAATAAATTTRGCTTGACTTTCAGGTGTTGTTGGATTGTTAGGTGTTGTAGYWCCTTCTCCAAAATTAAAAATAGATCCACCACGTACATGCCAGGTCTCCATTTTAGCAGGGTTGTCTGTTTTTATATGCTTGTGTTCTGCGATCATTTGACCAGGTAATAGGTAAATCTCATGAGCAAAATAAGCAAATTCCTTACTGTTATGCCAGAACACTCCTGCCATCCCTACATTTGCAAAATCTCCCAATCCAAAATCGGTAATAAACATGTTTTTKGATAAAAAATCATCAAAAGGAACATGRTAAAATGCCATGAGTTCCTTGTAAGCATTTAATGCTTTTTCTGGATTTAAAACTCCCTCTTCATAGAAATACTCGTTGGTATATTTCTTCATTTCTTTACTTGTTTTTTCTGTTTTGTTTTCTCCTGACACACAGGAATAAGAAGCGCTCGTTACAATTCCTAAGGTTCCGATTGCGGCCGCTTTTATAGCATCTCTTCTTTTCATTTTTTATATTTATTTCTGACAATTACAAGAATCGTTGCTTTTCAACAACGCTCATGTTATAGGTCTGTTTTATACTTAATTATATATTATTTATACTTATATTTTCACAAAAGCCTCTATCTCTACCAGCAATTCATCTCTGCAGATATCCGCTTCCACATAAACAACGGGGACTCCCGGTAAACGTTTTTCACATACCTGCCTAACAACTGTATAATCAGATAGATTTTTCACATACGCTCGTACTGACTCAAACTCAGGTATTAATCGAAATCTGTATGTTTTGGATAATCCTTTGGCAACTAAATTTTCTATATGATCAATTGTAATATCGGTTTGATTGCCTGCATTGTCCAATGCCAGACTTTCTTCCCCCATAATGGCGGCAGTTCCTGAAACAAATACAGAAGCCCCCGAGTTTTCTATGATTAATTTTGCTCTTTCAAATTTTGGTGTCGAACGTTTTTTTAGTGATTGTTCTTTAATTCCTAATAAAACATCGTCCGAATATATATGCGCATCAATCTGCTTGGAATTATGCAAGGGAAGTTCTTCTTTATGTCCTTCCATGGCAATCACATCTATTAATAACGGGGCATTTTTTGTACCGATTCCTGTGGCGGCTGGGTAGCCTTTCCCCCAAGATGTCTTCTCATAAAACAACGATCTGGCATCGTTAAATTGCTGATAATGCTGAAAATTGTTTTCCATTTTTGTAATGTCAGGTATGTAATTCCACTGACGAACAATGGATGAAATAGCCATGTTTTCTAGACTAAATATACCTTCTATCGTTTTAAAAACCGCGTTAGACTGCTCATTTATGGACTGTTTATCATCTCCAATCAATCCTGAAATAAGTAGCATTTTTTTATTTTCAGCTCTTACAATTACATAGGAAACACCTCCTAATGTCTTATACAAAACAGTACTGGTATCATTCGCATACACAAGTTCTATCGCAAGCTCCGCATGCAACGTATTTTGAGCTACATAAGAAACCTCCACCGCATGAAGTCCGAACCTCTCTTTAATTTCTTCTTTTGTAAACGATACGTTTTCAAGATAACTCTCAACACTTTCCGAAGCCGCAAAAACACTTATTTTTAATAGCTTCTCAACAGTTTTTACTTTTGATAAGGCATTTTTAAAAGCTGTTTTAAAATCTTTACAACTTGGAACGTTTACATACTCAAATTTTACATCTAACATCATTTCGTTTTTAGTTATATAGACTTTACATATTCTATTAAATTATTCAACTCCTTTCGCCCTATTTTAACTTCATGCAAACCATGCTTCTTATCTTTCAGTAATTCTTCTATTGTTTTAGCAGATCCATCATGTAAATAAGGAGCTGTTCTCCACACTTCCCTAAGGGTAGGCGTGTCCCATCCTTTCTCAAATTCAACATCCCCTATTTTGTGCATTTTTTTATCAGTAAAAAACGGACCGCTATGACAGTAAATACAATTCATAGTATCAAAAACCTTCTGTCCTTTTTCTGCTTTTTCACTCAACCTTCCATTCACCAAATATGGGCTAGGTAAAGGTTTTAAAGATTTTAAATATTCGTCTACCGCTTCCGTATGTTCAGGAGCAACTACCGTAAATTGACTGTGTGTGAATCCAGCTCTTACCGCTGTTTCAGCATCCGCTCTAATTCCAGAAATCATGGCCGGAGCTGTCTGATGTGCAAACAGCAWGCTCTTACAGTTTTTAGGATTTCCAATACCATCATTTAACAAGTCCCAATTCAAACCATCTGTTCGTGCTTCTCCCGGATGACATCCTACACAGGAYTGCCAACCCTGAAAACAATAAGTGGCATCATTAAAATATTTTTCACCTATTTGAGCAGTATTTTCTTTAAAATTGGCATTATAAGAAAAGGCAGTCACCGATAAATCTGCTCTTTTTACCACAGACAAGGTATCTGAAAAATATGTAGGTATTAAAATTTCTTTCTGGTCCATTACAAAAGACCTTGGACCATTCCCTATTATTTCAAAACGGGTACGTATTCCATTTAAAAATCGAAGGTCATAAGCTAAAGACTCTTTATCTGTTGTTGCTTCTAAACGCTGGACAAATAATTTATAATCAATCACACTCAAATCATGAGTACCYGACTGGCTTACCACAAGATTTTCCGTGTCACAAGCTAATCCCCATACTCCGGCTGCTCCTGCTTCTGGCTCATCCACTAGAAAAGTACCAACTAAGCTGTTATTTTGAGTACGAATCACACTCACACCACTGGTGTTCATCCATCCTTGTTGTAATTGAGAAGTAGGCACTTGAAAACGCCCTAAATTATGAGAAATAAATACATAGTCACCCTCTGGCGATAAACACATATCTCGCAATGCATTGCTTCCATTAGTTAACGGGATCTGCGCAACTACTTTCATTTTCTTTGTCGTGATAACACTTACTTTTGCACTTACAATTTTATCATTAGCATCTTGTAAGGGTAAAAAATTAGCCACGTATAATGTTTGCTCATCCGCACTTAACACCATTGTTTTAGGCTCTCGAATCAAATCTACCACTCGTTTTACCGATTTGGTTAAAATATCAATTTTACTCACTGTATTACTAAATTGATTACACACATACAGCGTTGCTCCATCCTTTGTAATTACAGGTGAAACAGCCCCCATTCCTACGGTCACCCGCCAGTTAACTGTCTTTGTTTTTATATTAATAGCCGTTACAAATCCCATGGCATAGCTACTGGTAACATACAAATAATCTCCGTTTACAACCAAGCCCGTAGGAGCTTCATCCAACAACCATTCAGTAATAACGTCCATATTATGACGGGCGTACATCACCACTTTTTTTGTATTATGATGTGCCATAAAAATCACATCACCGTTCGTAGACAAAGCAATTGCACTGGTTCTAAGCACTTCGGTTTCTTGAGCAGAAACCTCTTGAAAGATTAGTATAAATAAAAGCAAATAAATAAAGCGGGGAAGTGATTTCATAAATAATATTTTATTGATTGTAACCGAATTGACGAGATATATCTAAACACACGTCACGTATGGTGACTCCAATTTCTTCAAATTTCTCAAAAGGCAAACGCGCAGAAGGAGCCGTGACCCAAATAGCGGAAATGGGATATCCGTATTGATTAAAAATAGGAGCACCTACACAGTGTACACCTTCTAATTCCTCTGCATAATCTACGCCGTAACCACAGGCTTTTACTTTTAACAATTCTTTTTTGAATGTAAACTCACTGGTGATTGTTCGCTTGTTAAATTTATGAAATCCCATAGAYGMTATAATTCCATCACTTTCAGAAGTTGGTAAAAAAGCCAACATTGCTTTTCCTGGGGCGGAAGCATGCAAATTGAAACGCTGTCCTACTTTCAACATAAAGGTAAATGGATGCGTCCCCAACACTTGTTCAAGCAATACACCTTCTTCTTCTATTAAAGTTCCTACCAGCACCGTTTCTTTTAAATCGTTCCTCAACAAACGCATAAATGGCAGACACTTTTCTATAATGCTCGGTTCTGACAATGTGGACAATCCAATATGTAAAAAACGTTTGGACAAAGTAAACAATGAAGGTTGCTCAGATTTAATCAAATATCCACGATCCACTAAGGTTTGAGTAATTCTAAAGATAGAACTTTTAGGAAATCCTAATTCACTCTGAAGCTCTGTTAAACTCAGCCCGTGAGGACATTCCTTTRATAGTTCTATAATTGTTAGCGCACGCTCTAAGTTAGGAACAGAATACGTTTTCTCTGTGATTTCTTTTGTGCTTTTTACATGTTCCATATATGAATCTTAGTTTTATTTTTAACGCTATCCCTCAAATGTATTTCATTTTTTCCTGAACTCAAAGGTTTTCGTAGYGTAATTTCCATATAAGAACTTCTGTTCCATATACGAAACCTTCACTGTACTATATGAAACAAAAAAGCTCTTAATCACGATGATTAAGAGCTTTTTTGTTATGTATATAACACTAAGAATTATCTCTCAAAAGTATGTTTTGCATAATTTAAACCTAGTTCATCATACATTTCCTTTAAAGAAAGTAAACGCTCGCTAAAATCGTTCCAGTCTCTTCCTTCTTGTGGAGACCAAACTACTTCAGACAAGGCACTCATACGAGGTAAAATCATATATTCTACATAATCGGTAGTGGCCATATACTCTGTCCATACATTAGCCTGAGCACCTAAAATATATTTTTGCTCGTCCGCTGACAATTCTTTTGGAGAAGGATTGTAATTATACACATCCTCTACAGTAGTTAGTCCACCAATAGCAACCGGCTCATTCTTTTTATCTTTGGTTTGATAGTGATCAAAATAGACAGAATGACCAGGAGTCATAATAACATCATGATGCTGTTTAGCGGCAACAATACCACCTTTTTCACCACGCCAAGACATTACTGTTGCATTTGGAGCTAAACCACCTTCTAGTATCTCATCCCAACCAATAATTTTTTTCCCTTTTGCATTTAAAAATTTCTCCATACGTTGGATAAAATAGCTTTGCAATTCATGTTCATCCGCCAAACCTTCTTCTTTCATACGTTTTTGACAGTTGGCACAACGTTTCCAGTTTCCTTTTGGACATTCGTCACCACCAATATGGATGTATTCTGAAGGGAATAATGGAATCACCTCAGTTAGTACTGTTTCTAAAAACGTGAAAGTTTCTTCTTTTCCGGCACAAAACACATCGTCCATAACACCCCAAGTTTCTTGTACAATTTTAGGAGTACCATTGGCTTGCATTTCTTTTCCCTTTTTAGAACCCATGTCATTGTAAATCTTAGTTGGTTCGTTTGGAAAACAACTTAAATTAGGATAGGCTGCAATGGCTGCTCCACTATGTCCAGGTAATTCTATTTCTGGAATTACCGTCACGTGCTTACTGGTAGCGTATGCCACAATCTCTTTTACTTCTTCCTGGGTATAAAAACCACTGTGTACGGTTTCGTCATTCGAAGTTCCTGGATGATGCCCTACAATAGTTCCATATCTAGAAGCTCCTACAGAAGTTAATTTAGGCAAGCTTTTAATTTCAATTCTCCATCCTTGATCTTCGGTTAAATGCCAATGAAAAGTATTCATTTTATGCATGGCAATTAAATCGATGAATTTTTTGATAAAAGGTACTGGAAAATAATGACGCGCTACATCCAAATGCATCCCACGGTACACATACCTTGGTGCATCTTTAATTTTCACCGCTGGAATAGTAATATCACTATTTGTTTTTCCTATTAGTTGTCTCAATGTTTGAACCCCATAAAACACCCCTTTTGCGGTATTTCCAGAAACAACAATGTTTTTACTTTCAACTGATAACTCATAGCCTTCCACAGAAGAAATACTCGCATCTAATTTTAACTCGATATTCCCGAAATTACCTTCATAAAACTGGATATCAGCACCCGAAGCACCACTTAACACATTGGCTAAAAATTCACCTTCATTTTTTAAGGAAGCATCTCCAAAAACTTTTGTATTCTTATTCAGAATAAATTTACCTGTTAGCATTTCCATAGCTACAGGTTTTGGAATTACAGGATAATCCTGTGGTTGATTTTCTGCTTGCTGGTACTTACCGGCACAAGACATCATCAAAAAACAGGTTAAAATTAACATTGTTACTCTCATAATAGTATCGTTTATATAGTTTGATCTTCTTTTAATTCATACAAATTCCGACATTCATCCAATCTCCAATAATTATTTCGACCAATGTCACAAAACAGCCTATAAAGTTACTTAATTACACATTTACAAGCAAAAAACCTTCTTATTAAATGTTTTTCTTACACTAATTCATATTATTAAGTAGATCTTAGTATATTTACATAAACACGGATAACAAATCTAAGTACGCATAAAAAATAATAAGGAAAGACATACTTTTAATATTAACGTCTTAACATGCAACAACTAATTAATGAATACATCAAACACCTCCGCTGAATACATTAAACAAGAAAAATTTCTAGTCGCTGTAGACTGTATTATTTTTGGTTTTGACACAGAGAGCATTAAATTATTATTATTTAAACGTCGTGTAGAACCTTTAAAAGGTTCCCTTTCCTTAATTGGTTCTTTTATTAAAAACGACCTTAATTTAAACGACTCTGCCAAACAAGTTTTGGAAGAATCTACGGGTTTAAAAGACATCTTTTTAAAGGAATTACGTACCTATAGTAATATAGACAGAGACCCTGGAAATCGGGTGATTTCTGTAGCTCATTATGCATTGATTCGCATTAACGAATTAGACATCAAAAACGTAGAAGAATACGACGCACATTGGTACGATTTTAATGATATTCCTGATTTAATTTTTGACCATAAACAAATGGTAGAAGACGCTATTTATAGACTCCGGGACGAAGCAAGAAGAGAACCTATTTGCTTTAATTTACTACCCGAGGAATTCACCATTCCTCAACTCCAATCTATTTATGAATGTTTTTATCAAAGAAACTTAGATTCTAGAAATTTTAGAAAAAAAATACTCTCTTTTGACATTCTAACAAAAACAGATAAAAAGGACAAAACAGCCTCTAAAAAAGGAGCATTTTTATATGTGTACGACAAAGAGAAATTTGATAGTTTTATAGCAAAAGGAAATAGATTTCAACTTTAAAATATCACACAAAAAAAATCATGAACGTTGTTCATGATTTTTTTTTATAATCTATTTTGTAAATGTAAATTATCGAAGTAACTCATTTAACAATACTGCTAACTTTGGATCAGAAGGCCTTGCTGCATCGGCATCTATAATTCTACCTTCTGTATCTAATAAAACAAAACGAGGAATAGAAGTCACTCCATACGCCATTGTAAAATCAGAGGCGAAATCCTTATCCGCAATTAATTGGACTCCTCCCATTTCCTTCTCCTTAATCATCTTTTTCCAAGTTTTATACGCTGACTTTTTATCTAAAGATATGCTCAAAAACTCAATGTTTTTACCATGGAATTTACTTTCCAAGGTTTTCATAAAAGGAATTTCTTTTTTACAAGGTCCGCACCAGGTAGCCCACAGGTCTATATACACAAATTTACCTTTAAAATCATCTAAAGAAGAGGTCCCCCCAGCATTGTTTTCATAATTTACAAAGGTTGGAGACAAGGTTCCTTTTGCCAATCTGATCATATTAGCATGTGCTTTTTTATAGGATTTATTAATATATCTTATAAATAAATTGTTGTTTTTAATATCTGCTTTAAGGACTAGAGAATCCACTTTTGGTGCATTGTTAGTCCATGTTTCCAACTGTAGTTTGGTTGCAGAAATTGCTTCCTGAAAAGCAGCTTCATTCAATTTAAAATAGCTTTTAGGATTGCTTTTATCACTTTTTAAAAAAGCTTTTTTATTTTCCATATAGCGATTCGTTTCTTCACCAATCCCCGTAAAGACGATTCCCTCAGAAAAATCAGCTCCTTTAAAGCTAATACTTAAATCGTATCCATTTTTCAAAAACAAGGCCGTACGTTGTTTGTTATAAATAAGGTTATGGACGCCGTCTATAACATTGATTGTATCGCTAAAATTACCTGCCACATCCACTTTAATGGTTTTCGTAAAATTACGACCTTGGATTACTATATCTCCAGAGGTATGCTGTATCAGTTTCCCTTTTAATGTAAGGTATTCCTTTTGTTCATTTGAACAAGCCGCTAAAATAATAAGAGCCAATATGGCGAGTGTATTTTTCATAATTCAATTTAAAAAAAAAGCTACATTCAAAATGAATGTAGCTTTCTTATAATTTATTCGTTTTTTAGATTCCTAAACTAGTGTTTAATAATCCTTTTATTTTATCACTTGAAGGTCTTGGTGCATTTGAATTTACAATATTCCCTTGTGGGTCTATTAAAATAAAACGAGGAATCCCTTTGATCAAATATCCCTTTACAAAGTCAGAACTCCAACTTTTATCAGAAAACAATTGAATACCTTCTAGTTCTTTGTCATTCACCATAGCAATCCATTTTTCACGATCTGCTGCTTTGTCWACAGAAATACTTACAAACTCAATGTTCTCCTTATGGAATTCTTTTTCCAATGCTTTCAACGATGGAATCTCTGCTTTACAAGGTCCACACCAAGTAGCCCATACATCTACATATACAAATTTTCCTTTTAGATCTTCTAAGGAAGTGGTACCTCCTTTAATATTTTCATATCCTACAAAAGTAGGTGATACTTGTCCTGGAGCTACAGTCAAAAGCTTTGTATACGTTTCTGTTATCTCTTTCTTATACGCTTCATTTTTCTGAAGTTCTGAGAATTTAGTATAATACCCTTCTAAATTGTCGGTATAAGTTATCGTGTACTTTGCAGCATCGTATACTAATGTGTTTTTAACCTTTTGATTTGTCACCTCTTTTTCAATTATAGCTAAGTAATCCAATCCAGATTCATCTTCTTTATTTTCTACTTTCGCCATATAAAAGTCAGTAATTACGCTTTTATATACACCTAATCCTAACAAACTCTCATCCTCCATGTTTATTCCTTCTGTTGCCTTTGGGAAATTTTCCGATACTTTAAATTCAGGAAGTTTTGCAAAATGCTGGTGATAACGTTCGTAATTTTGTAATTTACTTACACTATTTAATGCTAAAACACTTTTCTCTAAATGCAAGAAGGTAGACGATAATCCTGTTGCCTTATTTAGAAACTCCATCGAAACATTTTTAACTGAATCGATTTTAGCAATAAACTCTGTTTCTCCTAATTTAGAAATCTCTCTCATATTAGAAGCTTTTCCTAAAGCCTGGTTTAACGCAAATTTCTCCTTCAAATAATTATTTTCTACACTTCCTTCCCCAGTATACACAATAGATTCATCAAATTTAGAAGCATCCATATCCAAGGTTAAAGCATATCCTTTTTCTACATAAAAAGTTGAATACTCACGTCCTAAAGAAAAATTTAAATACCCATTTTCTACCACTAAAGTATCCGTAAATGAACCATCCTCAGACAATACAATCGTTTTCACCTCTTTTCTATCTAAGGAGGCTATCTTTAAATTTTTAATTTTTGCATTTGCAATTTTACCAGAAAACAGCACGTAATCCACAGGGGTTTCCTTTTTACATGAGACAATTGCAGCCACACATATTAAAGATAAAAGAATTTTTTTCATGATTGAAAGTTTAGTTTATTTTATAAGAACTCAAATATAACTTATATAATTTCAAGTTGTTAAAATATTGATGGATTTTAACAAAACATTTAGAAAAAGACAAGGAATATTACTTCTGTATATCTTTTCGAGCGTCCAAAGACAATTTCCCTGAAAGAATGTCAAAATACATGACAAAATCAGCTTTTAAACTCCATAAAGGATACTTAAATGTAGCTGGTTTATTTTTCTCAAAAAATAAATGCCCCGCCCATGCAAATCCATAACCTGCCAATGGAACGTATAAAAGCAATACAAAATTAAGATGATATATCGCTGTAATAGTAAGTGCTAGCACTACAGTAGTCCCAACAACATGTAATAATCTACATAATTTATGCTGATGCTGTGTTAGGTAAAAGGCGTAAAACTCCTTAAACGATTTGATTCGTTCTTCCATTAAAATTAAATTTTATTTATTAATATTCATCATCATCGTCAAAATCGTCATCATCAAAATCGTCGAAGTCATCATCGTCAAATAAATCATCTCCAAATTCGGACTCTAGTTCATCCATCAATTCTCTTTCCATTTCTTCCTTAGAATCTGGAGTTATTATATCCTTGATAGCTTCCCCTATAAAATCGACAATTGTACTCGCAGTAAAGGATTCCATCACCATATTTTCTATGGCCAAATCTGCCGTAGAACCATGTAAAAACACCCCGAAAACGGTAGCATCTATGGAAGAATAACCTTGAGCTATTAATCCTGTAATCATTCCCGTAAGCACATCTCCACTTCCTCCTGTGGCCAAAGCCGGGTTTCCAGAAGAGTTTACATACAGCTGATCTTTATATATAATTTTAGAATACGCTCCTTTTATAACTACAATTACATCATATTTTTCAGAGAAGGCTTTTACTTTCTCCAATTGCTCGTAATTAGAAGCGGTTTCTCCTATTAATCGACCTAGTTCTTTTGGATGAGGTGYTAATACGGAACCTGCTGGGATTTCTTTTAATAAAGAAGGTTGTAAAGCCAAACAATTTAWAGCATCCGCATCTATGACCATGGGTATATTCGTCTTCTTTAAAAACTTCCCAAAACCTTTTAWTGTTTTTTCGTCCGTCCCCATMCCTATTCCAATTCCAATAACCGTTGCTTCCGTTTTTGGATTAAAGAATTCTATTTTTTCAGCGCCATCTACCTCAACCATGGCTTCTGGAATGGCCATTTGCAACATAGTATAACCACATTTAGGAATGTAAGCAGTTACCAAACCACTTCCTATTTTTAAGGCTCCATTGACGGCGAAATTTACAGCGCCCATTTTCCCAAAACTWCCTCCTATAATTAAGGAATGCCCAAAACTACCTTTATGTGAAAAACGCTTTCTAGGTTTGTACATTGGTATAACGTCGTCCTTTAAAATGAAGAAATTTTTGGAAGGTAAATTRTCAATAAACACATCGTCCAATCCGATTCCTATAATTTCAAAGTCCAATACATACTGCTCGTTTTCAGGAAGTAAAAAAGCCAATTTGGGTGTTTCAAAAGTAATCACATAAGATGCTTTTATAACCGATTCGGAGTCCTTTACGGACTTTTCCGCAAATAAACCTGAGGGAATATCAACCGAAAAACGAAATGCATCTACACTATTTATCAGTTGTATTAATTTTTTAGTAAATCCATGGGGACTTTTATTTAATCCAATCCCAAAAATAGCATCAATTACTATATCTCCATCCTTTAGTTCAGGAAAATCGCTTTGCTGTTTAATTACAGCAGGCCAGGTTCCTTCATCTTTTAATCGATTGTAATTTTCTAAAAAACCTTCTGATCTTTTATCGCTAAAATTAACAATATAGCAGGTTACATTATAACCGCTATTAATTAAGTGCCTTGCCATCACCAGTCCATCACCACCATTATTTCCTACACCACAAAATACATGTATTTTTAATGGATTGCCCTGCAACAAACTATCTAGCCAATTAAAACAGCGTGTACCAGCATGTTCCATTAAATCTAAATGAGTAGCTTCGTGTAATTCTATGGTCGCTTTATCAGCTGCTTTTATCTCTGCTGGGCTTAATATTTTCATTTGATCATTTTATTTTTCTGAATATACTTATTAAATTGAAGGATGCCAACAAATAGCGTAAAATCTATCTGTTTTTTAATTCGATATGACTTTCCTTACTACAATCCTATATCAACACATGTGGTATATTCAAAAAAGACCCACCCACAAAGGAACATGTCTTTTTTTTAAAATTATCTCAAGCTTGTTATGCACTCTTAAAAACAACCTCCCTTTAAATTAATAAATTCATGTTGCAATCCTAAACCTTGTAATAAATGAATGGCTTTTTTACTTCTAAGCCCCGATTTACAATACACTACAATTTTTTTATCGGTTTTAATTTCAGTAAATCTATTACGAAGCACATCCAATGGAATGTGAATGCCTCCTATATTAAATGCCTCTCTTTCTTCCTTGCTTCTAACGTCCAATAATGTATAAAAATCCTTTGTTTCTTTTAGAAAATCCAAGGATATTTCGGCCACTTTTGTAGACAGTCCACAAAAATTTCCATAATCCCTTTCAAGCTCAGTAATTGAATTCGCATCATTTTTTGTAAATCCTAAAACACATTGTTCTAGACTTAGCGCATTAAACGTCCATAACTTCCCCGATAATACATCGCCTATGCCACAAATTATTTTGAGAACTTCATTGGCTTGTATCGTTCCAATAATCCCCGGAAGTACACTGAACACCCCTATTTCAGAACAGCTAGGCATGGTATTCGCCTCTGGAGGCGTTGGAAACAAACATCTATAGGTAGGACCTTTTTTATAATTAAATACAGCAACTTGCCCGTCAAACTTAAAAATAGATCCAAATACCAAGGGTTTCCCTGCCAAAACAGCAGCGTCATTTACCAAATACCGCGTTGGAAAATTATCAGATGCATCTACAATGATATCATAGTTAGCAAAAAGACCTACTGCGTTTAAAGACGTTAATCGTTCCGTATAAGTCTGAAAATGAATATAAGGATTTAATCCTCTCAAGCGCTTGGCAGCAACTTCCACCTTAAATTTTCCAATATCTAAATACGTGTACAACAACTGTCGCTGTAAATTACTCTGCGCTACTTTATCATCATCAATAATCCCAATAGTCCCGACACCTGCCGCCGCTATACTTTGCAGCACAGGACAACCTAGCCCTCCAGCACCTATTACAAGTACCCTTGCTTTTTTCAGTTTTAACTGCCCTTGTGCTCCAATTTCATCCAACATCAAATGCCGACTATACTGTTTTTGTTCATCGATAGAAAATGCCATGCTCCTAGTTTTTTGAATCGCTCCAATTATTTTCCCAATCTTTCCATACCGGTTCTATGCCTTGTTTTTCYAACATTTCAGTTACYGCTTCTGTGCTTCGWTCATCTGAAATTTCAAACTGYTCTARSGACTGYTTCTCCACCACATAACCACCAGGRTTTGTCTTAGATTCAGCACTCATAGAAGTGATTCCTAATTTCACAATATGATTTCTAAACACTTCACTTTCTCTGGTAGAAATTGACATTTCCACATCTTCATCCAACAATCTAAAAGCCGTTATTAACTGTACCAAATCGGCATCGTCCATGGCTACTTTAGGTTCCAATCCWCCAGAATGTGGTCGCAGTCTAGGGAATGAAATAGAATACTTTGTTTTCCAAAAACGTTTTTGCAAGTATCTTAAATGCAWGGCTGTAAAAAAGCTGTCCGCTCTCCARTCCTCCAAGCCCAATAAGGCTCCTAGTCCTATCTTATGAATTCCTGCTTCCCCTAACCTTTCGGGRGTATCTAAACGAAAATCGAAATTTGATTTTTTACCCTTTGGATGATGATTTTTATAAACCTCCTTATGATATGTTTCCTGATAGACCATCACCGAATGCAATCCATTTTCTATGAGTAGTTTATACTCATCGGTTGCTAAAGGTTGTACTTCTATGGATATACTGGAAAAGTGAGYRCGCATTAAACGAATGGCATTCTTAATATAAGRCACTCCAACGCTGTTRTTTGCTTCGCCCGTCACCAGTARTATTTGATCAAAACCCTTGGATTTTAAATAGGCTACTTCYTTTAAAATTTCYGCATCAGAAAGTGTCTTTCTCGGAATTTTATTSGTCATGCTAAATCCACAATAMGTACATATATTCTGGCATTCGTTACTCAAATACAAAGGYGCATACATTTGAATTGTATTCCCAAAACGTTTTTTTGTCAGCTGATTACTCAATTGCGCCATCTGCTCCAAATAAGGTTTTGCTGCCGGAGAAATCAAGGCTTTAAAATCCTCCAARTCTCGTTTMKTMTTYCCCAAAGCMCGYAGKACATCACYTTCSGTCTTMTYAAAAAYACTTTGTAAWGTCTCCTCCCAATCRCARKYGCTTAGTACYTCTTTAAATGTCTTCATAAAATTRWTWNTTTGSARKCYSTTAATTTAAAAARYTCGTCAAWGGGCTACTTGCMACWGCCTGTTTTTTTAYAGGAGCCATTTTTGCTTCATAGGCCATTCTTCCRGCAATTACCGCYARCTTAAATGCCTYRGCCATTGCCACRGGATTTTCAGAYACCGCAATGGCMGTATTCACCAACACCGCATCTGCGCCTAATTCCATTGCCAAAGCAGCATGGGATGGTGCACCAATTCCGGCATCCACCACCACAGGAACATTACTTTGAGCAATAATTATCTCTAAAAATTCCAACGTTTTCAATCCCATATTAGTACCAATAGGCGCCCCCAAAGGCATCACAGCCTGAACTCCTACATCCTCCAATCGTTTGCACAATACAGGATCTGCATGAATGTACGGCATCACTAWAAATCCTAATTTTACCAATTCCTTTGTCGCTATTAATGTTTCTATAGGATCTGGCAATAAATATTTAGGGTCTGGATGGATTTCTAATTTTATCCAATTAGTACCTAAGGCTTCTCTGGCAAGTTCAGCAGCAAAAACAGCTTCTTTGGCCGTCCTAACTCCGGAAGTATTGGGTAATAAGTTAATAGCAGGATGTGTCAAATGAGATAAAATATCATCTTGTTCGTCCYTTAAATTCACTCTTTTTAAGGCCATGGTTACCAATTCACTTTCCGATGCCAAAATGGCTTCTTCCATCAATAATGAATTACTAAACTTACCTGTTCCGGTAAACAACCTCGATTTAAATTCTTTACCCGCAATTACTAATGTACTCATAGTATGATTTTATTTCTACTGCTGTTTTTCCAGACAAAATACCCGAAACCGCAACACCGTTAATGTTTGTTTTAAAAAGCGCCTCTACATCTTCCTTCTCAATTCCTCCAATGGCATATACAGGCGTACTAAATCCATTATCATTTAATTTTTGAAGGATTTCTCGATAGCCTTCGAGCCCTAAAAGAGGGCTTAAATGTTGTTTTGTATGTGTAAATCTGAAAGGGCCAAGACCAATATAATCAACATTTTGAGCGATTAATTTCACACAATCTTGGTAGGTATTTGCGGTCGCTCCAATTATTTTATCAGTTCCTAAGATTACTCTTGCCTCAATAGGATTTCTATCCGACRTTCCTAAATGAACACCCTGTGCATTTGCAAGTTCTGCGACCTCCACATTATCGTTGATAATTAAGGTTGCCCCATAGGAATCACATATTTCCTTGGCCTTTAAAGCCATTTGAAAATAGGCTTTAAAAGGAAGCTCTTTTGCTCTTAGTTGTATTAATTTAACACCTCCTTCGCAGACATTTTTAATGTTTTCTAAATGATTCTCCTGAGAGATATAATATAATTTATCCATGATATCCCAATAAGTTTGTAGAGGAACTCAATACWTWTTCTGTGCTTCGTTTTCCTTTTAAACAAGCTGTTTCTAAAGAAAACCCAAGTGCTAAATAACTAGTTATTGCCGAAGACAACACACATCCACTACCATGCTTCTCTGTATAATCCCCATCCTCTGGTAGCATTTCAACAGCAGTACCATTAGACTGGTATAACACATCTTTCCCCAACGCATCCTCACGATGCCCTCCTTTTAAAAATAAATTGGTTTTACTTGAAATATGAGCAATAGTTGCTTCGATATTTTTAGTAGCATACAAACTTTGAATCTCATTAAAATTGGGAGTGATTAGGTATGTTTTTTCCAATACACTGTCTAAAAATTCATTCTTATCAATAGATGCATCGGTATGAAATCGATAATTAGCACTTGCGCTTAACACTGGATCCAATATAATTTTTACTGTGGGTTGCTCAAGTAATAATGCAGAAAGTAAGGTATCCAACACCAACCAATTTTCCACGATTCCAATTTTCACAAAACCGATGGGAAATCGTTGAAATAATAAGCTTATCTGATCTAGCATTATGGGTAACTCTGTCCAATAGCAGGCCTTAAAAGAAATATCATTTTGCACTGTATTGGCCGTACAAACGGACAATCCTATACATTTTAATGCCTCCATAGTTTTACTATCCGCCGTAAGCCCTGCTCCTCCCGAGGGATCAATCCCAGCGATACTTAGGACATAGGGTCTTTCATATTTCATATTGGAAATTATTAAGTTGATAACATACTTTTAGTTTATTAAAAYGCTYYACAGGATYATCACTTTCCCAAACAGCTCCTAAAACAGCCRCMCCTTTATATCCAAGCTGAACTGTTTTAGCAATTGTTTTTTCAGAAATYCCTCCCAGYCCAACAATCATTTTATTTGAACCAGAAACATCAAATCCACTTCCTTTATACCCTTTTTTGGAAATAGAGTCAAACACGGGACTCAACAGGAAATAATCAAAAGGGATGGAGCATGTTTCCAGCTCCAAATACGAGTGAAAAGAACTGCTCACACAAAAGCCTTTCTCTTGATAGCCTTGCACAAAAACGCCCGCCTTCTCTCCCAAATCTCTTCGGAATACTTCTTTTAAATGAATTCCCTTTAAGTGAAATGTACTACAGAAATCAAAATACTGATGCAGCATTATTTTTCCATGATAACGCTTGTCAATAGCACTGATTAAGCGGTGGCATTCCTCCTTCGTTGCCATCGGTTTGCGCAAGTGAAAACAGGGCAATCCCAATTGAAACAATTGATTGATACGTACGGCTTCTGCGGTAATTTCCGCTTCAGAACTAATGACGATTAACATGGAAAAAGTATTGAGTATCCTACTGATTATAAATAAACTTCGCTTCCCTTATCTTTAAATTCTTGAGATTTCTCTTCCATTCCTATTGCAAAAACCTCATCTCCAACTACTTTATTCACAGCTGCAAAATCACGTACTTCCTGAGAAATTTTCATAGAACAGAATTTAGGTCCACACATAGAGCAGAAATGTGCAATTTTAGCACCTTCGGCTGGCAATGTTTCATCGTGATATTCACGTGCTAATTCTGGATCCAATGCCAAGTTAAATTGATCTTCCCATCTAAATTCAAAACGCGCTTTACTCAAGGTGTCATCTCTGTGCTGTGCACCTGGATGTCCTTTGGCTAAATCTGCCGCATGTGCCGCCAATTTATACGTCACTACTCCTGTTCTTACATCGTTTTTATTAGGCAATCCCAAATGTTCTTTTGGTGTTACATAACACAACATGGCACAACCAAACCAACCAATCATGGCGGCTCCAATTCCTGAAGTAATATGATCATATCCCGGAGCAATATCTGTAGTTAAGGGGCCTAAGGTATAAAATGGAGCCTCGTCACACATTTCTAATTGTTTGTCCATATTTTCCTTAATCTTGTGCATTGGTACGTGACCAGGACCTTCGACAAAAGTTTGAACATCATGTTTCCACGCTATTTTTGTCAATTCACCTAGAGTTTCTAATTCTGCAAACTGAGCCTCATCATTAGCATCCGCAATACAMCCAGGACGCAAGCCATCTCCTAGAGAAAAGGCCACATCGTAGGCTTTCATTATATCACAAATCTCTTCGAAATGCGTGTATAAAAAACTCTCTTTATGATGTGCCAAACACCATTTCGCCATGATAGAACCACCACGAGAAACAATACCTGTAATACGTTTTGCCGTCATTGGCACATATCTTAATCGCACCCCTGCATGAATGGTAAAATAATCCACTCCTTGCTCTGCTTGCTCAATCAATGTATCTTTAAAAATCTCCCAAGTCAAATCTTCTGCCTTTCCGTTTACTTTTTCCAAAGCTTGGTAAATAGGCACCGTCCCGATAGGCACTGGCGAATTTCTAACAATCCACTCTCTGGTTTCATGAATGTTTTCTCCTGTAGATAAATCCATGATATTATCTGCTCCCCAACGACAAGCCCACACCGCTTTTTCTACTTCTTCTTCTATGGAAGATGTGGTGGCGGAATTTCCAATATTGGCATTGATCTTCACTAAAAAGTTACGCCCAATAATCATAGGTTCACTCTCTGGATGGTTGATATTTGAAGGCAACACAGCACGTCCCCTCGCWATTTCGGAACGTACAAATTCAGGTGTAATTTTAGCAGGAATACTCGCACCAAAATCTTGACCTGCATGCTGGGTTGACAAGCGTGTCATTTCATCTATTCGCTGATTTTCACGAATGGAAACATATTCCATTTCTTGAGTAATAATCCCTTTTTTGGCATAATACATCTGAGAAACATTCATCCCTTTTTTCGCACGCATCGGTTTGGTAAGCAAGGAAAAACGCAAATCGTCCAATTCCTTGTTTTCTAATCTTTCATTACAATAGTCCGAAGAAAACGCCGTCAATTGTTCCACATCTCCACGGCTAGTAATCCATTCAGCTCTCAATTTTTTTATTCCCTTGTGAATGTCAATCTCTATCGATGGATCGGTATAAGGTCCCGAAGTATCATATATGGTAATAGGTTCGTTGGCTACTTTTTCACCTGTCAAAGAATTCAAGGTGTCTGCCAAGGAAATTTCCCGCATGGCCACTTTTATTTCAGGATGAATGTCTCCTGAAACATATATTTTTTTTGAATTTGGAAAAGGATTCCTTGTGATGCTTCCTTTTTTGGGAGCGCTGTCTTTTTTTCTCATGAGAGCTTCTTTAAAATTTAATATTTTTTATAAAACAAGTAATAGCGTGATAGAAGGCAAGGCTAACCACCTTGGGTTGCTTTGATAATTAACAACTGATCCTGCTCGTTAAGCAATACGTTTGACCAATTGTCTTTAGGAACAATTTGCTCATTTATAGCAATGGCAATTCCCTTGTCAGAAACATTAAATTGACTTAAAACCTCCGTGATGGAAGGTTGATTTTGGAAGGTAATTTTCTCTTTGTTTACATGAACAGTGNNNATNCNATACGATGCTATAATGGTTAATTATTCAATTTGTAAACCAAAAAAGCTGTGAGAAGAGTCTTATAAAAAGAAGAAATGTACTCAGTACATTCTAACACTTTTTCCTACGCAGGTATCAACCAGGTCAGGTTCTAAGGATGTTTCTCAAACTATTTATTAATAGTTACTCCTAAAGTTTAACAGGACAAATATATAGAATAATTTTTGTCTAAATTTGAATTAATTTATATTTTGTTGTTTTTCCATCCGTAAACATTTAGATTACAGATGATTAAAAGAGTTAGTTTTTATTCATAACAAATAGTAAAAAGCTATTAATACCTTCCCTACCCACTACATATACAAAAAAAACGATAATAACTTTCCAGTTCGGAAAGTTACCGTACCTTTGTTTCCAACACGGAAAGTAATTAAGGAATTTCAATTATGACAAACAAAAATAAACACATTAAATCCAAAGAGGCTCAAGAAGCTCTTGATACAATTAAAAAAATGGAAAACGCTGGATTAAAACGAATCTTACCAACTCCTAGATTACTTGGTGCTATTTTAGCAATACTTATAGGAATTCAAATTGCATTGTTAGGAGCCGAAATTAGAACTTATAATAACATTTTAATCGTGTTAATTTTAATTATGACCATTGCAATAATTAATAAAAACCGAGCTGCAGGAGTAGCAGAAAGAATTTCACTTTCAAAGAGAACCATCATTATAGCTCTAATTTGTATTATCCCTCTTTACTTTTTTGCAATAATTAGTGGTCAATATCTAAATAGTCGTTTTGATTATTTTTGGGCTCCGTTTGCTATTGGAGGGCTTGTTACCATAAGTATTTCGAGTTTGGTAATGAGTGCATACCGCTCTCACAATAACWAGTTTAATAAAGACAACAATTAATGGAGGATTCAAAATTTGACACGATAATACATGCACCAAACCGACTTCAAATTTGTGCCTTGCTTTCACCTCTTGAACAAGTGGAATTTCGAGTGATTCGAGAGGAATTAGCTGTTAGTGATTCTGTACTATCCAAACACATTAAACAGTTGGAAGATGTAGGTTATCTAAAACAAAAAAAAAGTAAAGTTAATGGGAGAGAAMGCAGATGGTTTCATTTAACCCCCAAAGGCAGAAAGGCATTTGAATTACATGTAAAAGAATTGAAGCGCATTGTTCGTGACTTGTAACAGCACTACAGTTTATTGATTTTCAAAAAAGAATTACTGCAAAAAGTACTACGTGAATTCACAGTTTTTTTGGGGGGGGATACAGCCCCTCTATTCGTCTTCTACAATACCGGAATAATAATCCAAAATTTTAAGTAACAACTCTTTAATCTCCACCACCGAATTTGAATAAATAGTATGCATTGGAATTTCCCAATTTTCACTTTTGATAATATCTATTTTAAATTCTCCAGTATTAGATTTGAGATCTCCATACCAACCTAAATCAATGATAAGACTCTCCTCTGGAAAGGTACATTGAAATAAATCCTCTCTTAAATACCGGTAATTATCGGCTTCCGTGAATGCTATTTTGGGATCGTAGTTGTAAAATTCATTGTTAACAATTTTACAATCTAATGGCACGTTTATTTTTTGAATACTTATCATTTTCATTTGCGCAAACCGTTTATGGTAGCCTTCTAGTGAACAAAAATACGCTTATTATTTGGTTTGGGGTGTAGATAGGTGAATTTACAGAAATTTGCTATTATATGTCGCCACGCTGTGGCTGTATGAAACGATTAATCAAGTATTAACATGTCGCACCTAGCGGAGCTTTAATTCCATATTGAACAAATATGCTATTATATGTCGCAACACTGTGGCTGTATGAAACGATTAATCAAGTGTAAGATTCAGAGGAGCGGCACATTAATAACACAACTACAGATAAGCTCCAGAGGAGCGACATATTATTAACATTCCCAACAAACCTGTTATCCATAACTACCAGCTCCAGAGGAGCGGCACATTAATAATAACACAACTACAGATAAGCTTCAGAGGAGCGACATATTATTAACATTCCCAACAAACCTGTTATCCATAACTACCAGCTCCAGAGGAGCGGCACATTAAT
>NVSD01000028.1 GCA_002401105.1 Flavobacteriaceae bacterium
CCTTCAAACCTGCTGGACCTGCGCCAATGACCAGAACATCACAATGATGATTGATATGTTCGGCCCTGCCCTTTTCATGCAAAGGACCAAATGTCAGATGCCTTTTTGAACAATCTTATTAAATAAGAACAAATGAACAAAGATTATATAGTAGCAGATAAATGGTCAATTATTGAGGAAGGTTTCAACGATGATCATATAAAAGCCTCTGAAAGTTTATTTAGTATCGGAAACGGTGCCATGGGACAAAGAGCAAATTTCGAAGAAGATTTTACAGGGAGTACTTTTTTAGGGAACTATATTGGAGGTATCTATTATCCAGACAAAACACGTGTGGGATGGTGGAAAAATGGATATCCTGAGTATTTTGCAAAAGTATTGAACGCACCGAATTGGGTGGGAATGCACTTGAAAATAAATGATATTTTATTTGACTTAAACTTGTGTGAAGTAAGCGATTTTAGACGCGAACTTAATATGCAAGAAGGATGGTTAAGTAGATCGTTTACTGCAAAATTATCCAATGGAAATATTGTTAAGATTGCTGCACAACGTTTTTTAAGTATCAAACGCGATGAGGTGGGTGCTATTAAATATGCTGTAACTGCTGAAAATTTTGACGGTAAAATAGAATTTTCTCCATATATCGATGCCGGTATTATGAACGAGGATGCTAACTACGACGAGTTTTTCTGGGAGATTTTAAGTCAGTCAGAAGCAGACAACGAAGGTTGTATCGTTTCTAGAACCTTAAAAACGGAGTTTTCTGTCGCGACRGCTATGAAAATTGCCTTTGAAAAGAATGGAACTGCTATTACGGCTCCAAAAACGGCAAATTTAGAAGCAAAGAAAATGACTTTCACGTATGCTATTGATGTAGCAAAAGGGGAGACAATTACCATGTATAAATACGCCTCAAGTACAAGTTCTTTAAATCATTCAGAAGATGCGATTGTATCGGAAGGGTATAAGAACGTACAAGAAGCTGCAAGTACAGGTTATGCTGAATTACTAGCAGAACAAGTAGCGGAATGGGCAAGTATTTGGGAAATGGCAGATATCGTAATTGAAGGTGATGTAAAAGCACAACAAGCGATTCGTTTTAATATCTTCCAATTAAACCAAACTTATTTAGGAAAAGATGCTCGTTTGAACATCGGTCCTAAAGGATTTACAGGAGAAAAATACGGAGGAAGTACCTATTGGGATACGGAAGCCTATTGTATTCCTTTTTATATGAGTACCAAAGATGCAGGCGTGGCTAAAAACTTATTGATGTATCGCTACAATCAATTGGACAGAGCTATAGAAAATGCAGCCAAGTTAGGATTTACTGATGGTGCAGCATTGTATCCAATGGTAACTATGAACGGGGAAGAATGCCACAACGAATGGGAAATTACCTTTGAAGAAATTCATCGTAATGGAGCTATGATTTATGGTATTTACAGCTATGTAAACTATACACAAGATTTTGATTACGTACGTGATTTTGGAATCGAAGTAATGGTAGGAGTGTCTCGTTTTTGGCAACAAAGAGCGACGTTCTCTATGGACAAAAATCAATTTGTGATTTTAGGAGTTACCGGACCTAACGAGTACGAAAACAACGTAAATAATAACTTTTATACGAATTATTTAGCAAAATGGAGTATTGAATACACCATGCAGTCTTTAGAACGTATCAAAAAAGAAGCACCAGAAAAATATACGGCCTTATTTGCTAAATTAAACTTGACAGATGCCGAATTGGGTAAATGGAAAGCAGTAGCTAGCAACATGTATTTTCCATACAGCGAAAAAGAAGGTGTGTATTTACAACAAGACGGTTTCTTAGATAAGGAATTGATTCCTGTAGAAGATTTAGCCGCAGAAAATCGCCCTATTAACCAGAAATGGTCTTGGGATAGAATTTTACGTTCTTGTTATATCAAACAAGCGGATGTATTGCAAGGGATGTTCTTTTTCGAAAATAAATTTGACAAAGAAACCATCGAAAAACATTTTGATTTTTACGAGCCTTTAACCGTTCACGAATCGTCATTGTCTCCTTGTGTACACTCTATTATGGCAGCTTATATTGACCGTATGCCTAAGGCGTATGARCAATATTTACGYACCGCTCGTTTAGATTTGGACGATTATAACCACGAAGTGCATGAAGGATGTCATATTACAAGTATGGCTGGAACTTGGATGGCAATCGTACAAGGTTTTGGTGGAATGCGTATTTGGGAAGATGGAAAATTAACTTTCAATCCTCAAATCCCTTCAGAATGGACATCATATTCGTTTAAAATTAACTTTAGAGGTCAGGTAATTAGAGTATATAAGAGCCAGACTGAATGTAAATATTACGACGAGTCAGATAATGAAATAACTATTGAGACCTTAGCAGTAAACGCTTAGTTTTTAATTTTCTTATAACATTTCATGTATCTGGTTTATTTATTTAAATCGGAAACATGGAATGTTTTTTTTTAGCTTAATTTTAAGCAAATATACGTTTAATAATAACCCCCGTTTTTTAGGATTATGCGTTTAAACAGCGTGTTTTTTAGCATCATCTTATAACTTTAAATAGCTTCAGTATGAAACAGTTCCTATATTGCCTAGTATTTCTTATTGTGACTCAATTGAGTGCACAACAAATTCAAAAAGTGGAGCCACCGGTTTGGTGGGTAGGTATGCAAAATACCGAATTAGAATTGATGATTTATGGTGATGATATTGCATCGTTCACTCCATCAATCAAATCAAAAAAAATTACAGTTACTGGAATTACCAGGACTGAAAATGCCAACTACTTATTTTTGAAAATCGACTTGAAAAATGCGAAAGCAGGTAAGTTTGATATTAAATTTAAGAAAAAAGGAAGCAAGGGGATTAAATATACTTACGAACTTAAAGCAAGAGATTTAAGCCAAAACCACATTGGATTTAATAGTAGTGATGTTATTTATTTAATCACACCGGACAGGTTTGTAAATGGGGATACTTCGAATGACGTTGTAGCCACATTAAATGAAAAAATAGTAGACAGAACCGATGATTATGGGCGTCACGGAGGTGATATCACAGGAATCTCTAAACAGTTGGATTATATTCACGATTTAGGATTTACGGCTATTTGGCCTTCTCCATTATTAATCAATGATATGAAGGAAAGCTCATACCATGGCTATGCGATGACGGATTTTTACGAAGTAGATCCTAGATTTGGAACCTTGGAAGAATACGTTGCATTGTCAGAACAAATGTCTGATAAAGGAATGAAAATGATTATGGATCAAGTAGCCAATCATATTGGCTTAGAGCATTGGTGGATGCAAGACTTACCAGATGTTGACTGGGTTAATTACCAAAAAGAATTTTTAAAAGGAGAAACGGTAATTACTAATCACAAGCGGACTACTGTCCAAGATTTGTATGTATCTAAAAAAGATAAAGCCTTGCATACGGAAGGTTGGTTTGTAGATTCAATGCCTGATTTGAATCAAAGAAATCCATTGTTAGCTACTTACTTAATTCAAAATAGTATTTGGTGGGTAGAAACACTTAATTTAGGTGGAATTAGACAAGATACCTATCCATATCCAGATAAGAATTTTATGTCAGATTGGGCAAAAGCAATTATGACAGAATACCCTGCATTTAGTATTGTAGGCGAGGAGTGGAGTACCAATCCATTATTGGTTGGCTATTGGCAACAAGGAGCAAATAATAAAGATGGCTATGAGTCTCACTTAACATCTACCATGGATTTTCCAATGCAAAAATCAATCGTTGATGGTTTGAATGAAGACGAAACTTGGGGAACTGGTTTGGTGAAATTATACGAAGGTTTGTCTAATGATTTTAGCTATGCAAATCCTAGTAAAATGATGATTTTTCCTGATAATCATGATATGGGACGAGTGTTTACGCAGTTAAAAGAAGATATTCCAAATACTAAGATGGCCTTGGGGTATATGTTAACATTGCCTAGAATTCCACAAGTATATTACGGAACGGAAATTTTAATGGAAAACACAGCAAAACCAGATGATCACGGCTTAATCAGAACTGATTTTCCTGGTGGTTGGGAAGGAGATGCTGTAAATGCATTTACAGGTAAAGGAATGACTGCTGCGGCTTTAGATATGCAGTTATTCATGAAAAAAATATTAAATTACAGAAAAACGAGTACGGCAATCCATACTGGAAAAACAGTTCATTTTTCTCCGAGTAAAAACGTATATGTACTTGCTAGAGTATTGAATGATGAAACAGTAGTYATTATTTTGAATAAAAATAMWGACTCTTTTTCRTTGGACTTAAACCGATTTKAGGAATTGGGATTGAMTGATAAAAAACTGAAAAACGTTGTTTCAGAGGCTTCATTTACATGGAACRAAGTGTTGGAATTAAATGGAAGAGGATTTTACATGTTCACGACTAAATTATAAAGATGAGAAAGTATATTTTACTTACAATTGTAGGTTGTTTTCTGAGTGTTTGGGTGCAAGCTCAAAATTCAGAACGAATCTATGAGAGTGCTAAAAAGGAATCTGGAACTTTGTTTGTCTATACCAATGATGGTCATTATGAGATAACTCCTTATTCCAATCAAATTATAGAAACTACCTTCTTGCCGAAAGGAGAAGCGAAGGCCAAGCCATCGCATGCGGTGGTGTTAAAACCATACGCTACCTTTAAGGTTAAAGAATCAAAAACGGAAGTGCGYCTACTTACAAAAGGGCTGGAAGTTCAAATAACGAAAAAACCTTTTCAAATTGCTTACCTATATAATAAGGAGCAAGTGATTGCGGAGAATCTGGGCTATTCAAAAAATGAGACCCACGAATTGTTGAATTTTGAATTGACTTCTGATGAGATTTTATATGGTGCAGGAGCACGTGTGTTGGGAATGAACCGAAGAGGAAATCGTTTGCAATTGTACAACCGTGCACATTATGGTTACGAAACGCATTCAGAATTGATGAATTTCACCATGCCAATAGTTGTCTCTTCAAAAAAATACATGGTGCATTTTGACAATGCAGCCATTGGATATTTGGATTTGGACAGTCAAAAAAATAACAATCTAACCTACGAAACTATTAGTGGGCGTAAGACTTATCATGTTATTGTAGGAGATACTTGGGGAAACTTAATCGATAATTACACCGATTTAACGGGGAAACAACCAATGCCTCCACGTTGGGCTTTGGGGAATTTCTCTAGTAGATTTGGCTACCACTCTCAAGCGGAAACTACGGCTACTATAGATGCCTTTAAAAAAGAGGAGATTCCTGTAGATGCTATTATCTTGGACTTGTATTGGTTTGGGAAAGACATGAAAGGGAATATGGGGAACTTTGAGTTCTYAAAAGATTCCTTTCCTRATCCTAAGAAAATGATTGCTGACTTAAAGCAAAAAGGTGTGAAAACAGTGTTGATTACGGAGCCATTTGTATTGACTACGTCTAAGAATTGGCAAAATGCGGTGGATAATAAAGTGTTGGGGACAACTACCGAAGGAGCACCGTTTACCTACGATTTTTATTTTGGAAACACAGGATTGATTGATGTATTCAAGCCAGAAGGAAAAGAATGGTTTTGGAATGTCTATAAAAAATATGCCGATTATGGCGTTAAAGGATGGTGGGGTGATCTTGGAGAACCAGAAGTWCATCCAAGCGAATTGCAACATGCYATCGGTTCTGCKGATGARGTWCATAATATTTAYGGACATCAATGGGCWAAGCTAATTAGTGATGGATACAAAGAATWYTTYCCAAATGAGCGTCCGTTTATTTTAATGCGWGCTGGTTATGCAGGTTCACAACGTTATGGGTTAATTCCATGGAGTGGAGATGTTAACAGAACTTGGGGCGGTTTAAAACCACAAACCGAAATCTCTCTACAAATGGGATTACAAGGAATTGGTTACATGCACTCAGATTTAGGTGGTTTTGCAGGAGATACTAAAGATCCAGAATTGTACACGCGTTGGTTACAATACGGAGTGTTTCAGCCAATTTACCGTCCACATGCACAAGAAAATGTACCGTCTGAGCCTGTATTTTGGGATGCTAAAACAATGGCATTGGCAAAACTGTCTATCGAATTACGCTACCAATTATTACCTTACAATTACACCTTGGCTTTTGAAAATTCTCTGACTGGATTGGGGTTAATGCGTCCTTTGTTTTTTGAGGAAAATGCACCTAAAGAAGCTTTTGAAATTTCGAACACCTATTTATGGGGACATGAATTTTTAGTGAGTCCAATAGTGAGTCCAGGAGTAGAAACCAAAGAAATTAGCTTCCCAAAAGGAAATAGTTGGTTTGATTTTTATACGGACAAACAATTTGATGGAGGAAGTACTGCTACTGTTAATGTTGTAGAAAATAGTATTCCTACTTATGTACGTGGAGCTGCTTTTGTACCAATGATTGAAACCATTCAAACAACAGATGTATATAATTTAGCTGCTTTTAAATTACATTTCTATTTTGATGAAACTGTCAAAAGTAGCAAAGGGCAATTGTACAATGATGACGGGAATACCCCGAATGCTTTTACCAAAGGACAGTACGAATTATTGAAATTCACTTCAAAGACAACGGCTAAAAGTATCACCATCAACATAGCTACTGAAGTTGGAAAGGATTTTAAAGTAAGTGATAAAGAAATTTCACTTATCATTCACAACATACAAAAAGCTCCGAAAAGTGTCAAGGGATTTGAATATACCTATGACAATGCCTCCAAAAAAATAACGATTAWTATTCCATTTAATAAYACGGCTRAAAAGGTTCGTGTAAAACTTTAATATGATGAATTTTAAACAACTATTAGTACTGAGTGTTTCTGTGTTTTTTATCGCTTGTTCTTGTGAGAAAAAAGAAGGAGCACTTGTAAAGTCAAACAACGAAACAGCTTTTAACTGGAATGCATCCACGGTTTATTTTTTGTTGACCGACCGTTTTAATAATGGTGATACATCCAACGATGTGGTGTACAATCGTACTGCAGAAACCAGTAAACTACGTGGTTTTGAAGGAGGAGATATTCAAGGGATTATTCAGAAATTAGATGCAGGATATTTTACMGATYTAGGAGTGGATGTTATTTGGTTTACRCCYGTKGTAGAACAAATTCAYGGATTTGTRGATGAAGGAACAGGRAAWACYTATGGYTATCATGGSTATTGGGCMAARGAYTGGACRGCATTRGATRCYACYTTTGGAACGGARGCTGATTTGAGYYTATTGGTTTCAAAAGCCCATGCACAAGGCATTAGRATTATGTTGGACGGWGTAATYAATCACACCGGACCCGTTACAGAGAATGATCCTGTTTGGCCTTCAGATTGGGTACGTACAGAACCACAATGTAATTATCAAACCTACGAAACTACTACGGCTTGTACCTTGGTAAAGAATTTACCAGATGTACTTACTGAATCAGATACGGTGGTTGAATTGCCAAAGCACTTGGTGGAAAAATGGAAAAAAGAAGGGCGTTATGATCAAGAAGTGGGAGAGTTGGATGTCTTTTTCAAAAGAACAGGTTATCCGCGTGCTCCTAGATATTATATCATGAAATGGTTAACGGATTATGTGCGTGAACATGGAGTGGATGGATATCGTGCAGACACCGTAAAACATATTTCAGAAACCGTTTGGTCTGATTTTAAAACGGAATGTGAGGCTTCTTTTCAAATTTGGAAAACCGCCAATCCTACAGATGTTATTAGTGAAGACGGTTTTTACTTATTAGGAGAAGTGTACAATTTTAATATCAGTCAAGCGACTGCTTTTGATTTTGGAGATAAAAAAGTAAACTACTACGATTTTGGTTTTGATAGCATGATTAATTTTGAGTTTAAATACAATGCCAAGGATTCTTACGAAGCATTGTTCTCAAGGTATTCAACTATTTTAAATGGAGAATTGAAAGGAAATACTGTATTGAATTATCTAAACTCTCATGACGATGGATCTCCATTTGATGTAGACAGAACCAAAGGATTTGAATCCGCGATTAAATTATTACTAAGCCCAGGAATGGCACAAATTTATTACGGAGATGAATCTAACAGACCTTTAAAAGTGGAAGGATCTATTGGAGACGCTAATTTAAGAGCTAAYATGAATTGGGAAGCTATYGCATCGGATAAAGCAACACAAGACATGCTTTCTCATTGGCGAAAACTAGGGACGTTTAGAAAAAATCATCCCGCTATTGGAGCTGGAGTGCATCAACAAATTGCATCAGAATTTTATACATTTAGTCGTGTTTTAAATGCGGATAGCGTTGTTATAGGTTTGGATTTAGCAAAAGGATTAAAAGAAATTTCTGTAGGTACTATATTTAAAGAAGGAACTATTTTAAGAGATGCCTATGCAGACCAAGATGTAACCGTTAAAAACGGGAAAGTAAAAGTTACGAGTGATTTTACCATTGTTTTATTAGAAAAGAAATAGGATGAAAAACATATTCAAGTATAGTGTATTGTTCTTAATGACAGTTGTGCTGTTAGGAGCGTGTAATAAAAAAGAAACTTCGCAAAAAGTAGCTTTAGAAACTCAGAAAGTAGCCATAGATTTTAGGTTGATTAATAATGGACAGCCCTCTTATTCGGTAACGTATCAAGGTAAAACGGTTATTAAGCCATCTACCTTAGGTTTCGAATTTGAAAAACAAGCGGCCTTGTACAATCAATTTGAAATTGTAAAAACAAGTACGGTTTCAGAAAATGAGCAGTGGGAAATGCCTTGGGGAGAGCAACGTACAGTTAAAAACAAGTATGTTGAGACTAAAATTGAGTTACAAGAAAAAATCAATTTAAAAAGAAAGTTAAACATTGTCTTTAGAGTGTATGAAGACGGTCTTGGTTTTAGATACGAATTCCCTATTCAGGATAATATGGGGGAAGTTTTTATTACCGAAGAGCACACGGAATTTAACCTTGCAGGAGATCACGATGTATGGTGGGGACCTGGAGATTGGGATATTTATGAACATTTATATTCTCATACCAAGTTTTCTAAGATTGATGCTACTGTAAAAAGAAACCATCCTAGTTTAGGACAGACTTACATTCCCTTTAATGCGGTAAGTACGCCTGTTACTATGAGGACGGCTGAGGGGGTGCATTTGAGTTTTCACGAGGCTGCCTTGGTAGATTATTCAGGGATGACTTTAAAAGTGGATACCTTGAATATGACCATGAAGTCTGTATTAGTAGGTTCTAGAAATAACAATTATAAAGTAGCTCAAAAAGTACCATTTAATACACCTTGGCGTACCATTCAGATTACTGAAACGGCTGGAGAGTTGATCGAATCTAATTTGATTGTCAACCTAAACGAACCTAGTAAAATAGATGATGTTTCTTGGTTTAAGCCTATGAAATATACTGGTATTTGGTGGGAGATGCATTTGGGAAAATCATCTTGGGATTTAGCTGCTGGTAAACATGGAGCGACTACGGAAAACACCAAAGCATTCATCGATTTTTCTGCTAAGAATAATATTGGAGGTGTATTGGTAGAAGGATGGAATACAGGTTGGGAACATTGGATCGGATTTGAAGACAGAGAAGGAGTGTTTGATTTTGTAACCCCGTATCCAGATTATGACCTAGAGGAAGTAGTACGTTACGGAAAGGAAAAAGGTGTGGAGATAATTATGCATCACGAAACATCTGCGGCAACAGAAACCTATGCCAAGCAACAAGACGCAGCCTATGCCTTGATGCAATCATTGGGGATTCATGCTGTAAAAACAGGTTATGTTGGGAAGATATTACCAAAAGGGGAATATCATCATGGGCAGTATATGGTAAATCACTATAACAATGCTGTTATAAAGGCGGCTAAGTATGAAGTAGCCATTAATGCACATGAGCCAATTAAGGCAACGGGATTGCGAAGAACCTATCCAAATACTATTTCTAGAGAAGGAGTACGTGGACAAGAATTCAATGCTTGGGCTTCTGATGGAGGGAATCCAGCGTCTCATTTACCAATTGTTGCGTTTACACGTATGTTGGCAGGACCTATAGATTACACACCAGGTATTTTTGATATTAAATTTGATCAATATAAAAAGGACAATCAAGTAAATACGACCATCGCACAGCAATTAGCCTTGTACGTGGTTATTTATAGCCCTATTCAAATGGCAGCAGATTTGATTGAAAACTACGAAGGAAATCCAGCCTTGCAATTTATTAAAGATGTAGGGGTAGATTGGGAACAGTCAAAAGTATTGAACGGAGAGATAGGAGAATTTGTAACTATTGCAAGAGAAGAAAGAAATACTGGAAATTGGTTTGTAGGTGGAATTAGTAATGAAGAAGCACGTACCGTGACTATCAATTTTGATTTCTTGCCAAACGACACCGTTTTTGAAGCGATTATTTATAAAGATGGTAGTAATGCACATTGGGATAAAAACCCATTGGATTTAAGCATCGAAAAAATGGAGATAGATAGTAAAACAATTCAAAAAATTCAGATGGCCGCTGGTGGAGGTTTTGCYATTAGCATCATTAAAAAATAAAGRTAAATGAATAAATTAATCATAAGTTTATTTGCAGTGCTTGCATTCGTTGGCTGTGCAACTGATCAACAAAAGGACGTTGTTAAAGAGACTGTAGAAGGGAAAAAAGTGGTATACCAAGTGTTTACACGCTTGTTTGGAAATACCAATACCACTAACAAGCCATGGGGAACCTTGGAAGAAAATGGTGTGGGGAAATTCGATGATTTTTCTACGAAAGCATTAAAAGAAATTAAAGATTTAGGAACTACTCATATTTGGTATACAGGGGTGTTGCACCATGCTACGCTTACGGATTATACTAAATTTGGGATTGAAACTGACGATGCCGATGTGGTAAAAGGACGTGCAGGWTCKCCYTATGCARTAAAGGATTATTACAATGTRAATCCAGATTTAGCMGTGGATCCAGSAAARCGYTTRGARGAATTCGNAAGCTTWNATTRCWAGRTCKCACAGCGCAGGATTAAARGTGATTATTGAYATTGTACCGAATCATATTGCACGTGGATACAAAGGATTGACCAATCCARCAGGAGTGTCTGACTTTGGAGCAAATGATGATACTACAAAGGAATATACCAGAGACAATAATTTCTATTATATTCCTGGAGAAGATTTTCARGTTCCAGCTTGGAAGAATGGCTATGAACCTTTAGGAGGTGAAAAGCATGCAAGTTCAGACCGTAAATTTGACGAGAAACCTGCAAAATGGACAGGAAACGGTTCTAGATTGGCCCAGCCTGATTTTTATGATTGGTACGAGACCGTAAAAATTAATTATGGAATTAAACCTGATGGAACAAAGGACTTTGTAGAGTTGCCAAAAGAATACGCTAGTAAAAGTTACCAAKAACATGTGGCTTTTTGGAAGGGAAAGAAAGTACCAGACTCTTGGGGTAAATTTAAGGACATTACCTTGTATTGGTTAGATAAAGGAGTAGATGGTTTTAGATATGATATGGCAGAAATGGTGCCTGTTGAATTTTGGAGCTATATGAACACCGCTATTAAAACTAAGAATCCTGAAGCGTTTTTATTAGCTGAGGTATACAACCCAGCCATGTACCGTGATTATATTCATTTGGGTAAAATGGATTATTTGTACGATAAAGTAGCCTTGTATGATACCATAAAGCACATTGTAAAAGGACATGGATTAACGGATAATTTACCAGCRATCTTGGAAGATTTAAAGGATATTGAGCATAATATGCTTCATTTTTTAGAGAACCACGATGAGCAGCGATTGGCAAGTCCAGATTTTGCAATAACAGCAGAAAACGGAAAACCAGCCATGGTTGTGTCTACCACTATTAGCACAGCACCTACTATGGTGTACTTTGGGCAGGAAGTAGGGGAGCAAGGAGCAGAGGAACCAGGTTTTGGAGATCCTACGCGCACCTCTATTTTTGACTATATTGGAGTGCCAAGTCATCAACGTTGGATGAATGATAAGAAGTTTGACGGAGGAGCGTCTACAAAAGAAGAAGTAGCCTTGCGTGATTTTTACAAGCGCTTATTAAATTTCACCATTACGAGTCCTGCTTTAATGGGAGAGTATCAAGATATTCATACGTATAATCGCTCAAAAACAGCCAATTATACTCATAAAGTGTATTCGTTTGTTCGTTGGTCTGATTCGGAAAAATTGCTTGTTGTTTCCAATTTTGATCAAGAAAAAAGGCAAGAATTTACCTTAGAAATCCCTACGGATGTTATTTCTAAATGGAAATTAAAAGACGGAAATTATGATGTGAAAGATGTTTTATATGGTCATTTTAATACTAAATTAGTTGTGAAAAATCAAGGAGGAATTGTTAAAATAACACTAAATCCATTGGAGTCATTTATACTAAAATTAGACCTATAAGAACTGATAAATATCAATTTTATAAATTAAAGTTTTTAATGCATACATAAATATAAACACTTGTAAATAAATTGTTTATTCGTAAAAAAGGAGGTCTATTTGGCCTCCTTTTTTTATATTCACAAGACGAAAACGTTTTAGTATTATTGTTATTTTTAAATAGGTTAAAGTCCATATATGAAGTAATTTTGGAGTGTAAAATAAATCAAATGAACGTACCTATTAAAAGCATCGCATTATTAACCTCAGGAGGAGATTCTCCAGGGATGAATGCTGCTATTAGAGCCGTCGTTCGAGCTTGTTCATATTACCGAATTGATTGTGTTGGAGTGTATCGTGGATACCAAGGATTGATAGAAGGAGATTTTGAGCCGATGAACGCACGTCAAGTAAGTAATTTAATCAACAAAGGAGGTACTTCCTTAAAATCTGCAAGATCTACAGAATTTAGAACGGTAGAAGGTAGAGCCAAAGCCAACGAACAATTAAAAAAAGCAGGAATTAATGCATTGGTTGTTATTGGAGGTGATGGTACTTTTACAGGAGCACTTAAATTTAACGAGGAACATGGTTTTCCTGTAGTAGGGATTCCTGGAACTATAGACAATGATATCTTTGGAACTGATTTTACGATTGGCTACGACACCGCATTAAATACGGTAGTTGAAGCAATTGATAAAATTAGAGACACAGCAAGTTCACACAACCGTTTATTCTTTATTGAAGTAATGGGGCGTGATGCAGGTTTTATCGCTTTAAATAGTGGTATTGGTGCAGGAGCTGGAGAGATTTTAATTCCAGAAGAAAATTTAGGATTAGAACGCTTAGTAGCTTCGTTGAATAAAAGTAAAGCAAACGGAAAAACTTCAAGTCTTGTTGTGGTTTCAGAAGGAGACAAAATAGGGAAGAACGTTTTTGAATTAGCGGCACATTTCGAAGAGAATTTCGAAGATTACGATATTAGAGTTTCTGTATTAGGTCACATGCAACGTGGAGGTTCTCCAAGCTGTTTTGACAGAGTATTGGCAAGTCGTTTAGGAGTAGCAGCTGTAGAGGCAATATTAGATAAGAAAAGTAATATCATGGTGGGGATTATCAATAATAAGGTAACTCAAACTTCGCTTTCGGACGCGATTAAAATGAACAACGAGATAAATAAAGAATTATTAAAAGTAGCTGAAATTACTTCAGTTTAATTATATTAAAATAAGAATAATGAATACAAAAATTGGAATTAACGGATTTGGAAGAATCGGAAGATTAGCTTTCAGAGTTGCAACAAAAAGAAATGATGTAACTGTAGTTGGAATTAACGACTTATTGTCTGTAGAGCACTTAGCTTACTTATTAAAATATGATTCAGTTCACGGTCAGTTTGATGGTACTATTGAAGTAAAAGATGGTAACTTAGTAGTTAACGGAAACTCTATTAGAATTACTGCAGAAAGAAATGCTGTAGATTTAAAATGGAACGAAGTAGATGCTGATGTTGTATTAGAATGTACTGGTATCTTTACTACATTAGAAACTGCTCAACACCACATTACTGCAGGTGCTAAGAAAGTAGCAATCTCTGCTCCTTCTGCTGATGCTCCTATGTTTGTTATGGGTGTAAACCACAAGAATGTTAAAGCAACTGATACTATCGTATCTAACGCATCTTGTACTACTAACTGTTTAGCTCCTTTAGCTAAAGTAATCAACGATGAGTTTGGAATTGTTGAAGGTTTAATGACAACTGTACATGCTGCAACTGCAACTCAATTTACAGTAGATGGTCCTTCTAGAAAAGATTTCCGTTTAGGTCGTGCTTCTTTGAACAATATCGTTCCAGCTTCAACTGGTGCTGCTAAAGCTGTAGGGAAAGTAATTCCTGAATTGGCTGGAAAATTAACAGGTATGGCATTTAGAGTTCCTACTGTTGATGTATCTGTAGTTGATTTAACTGTTAGAACTAAAAAAGCTGTTTCTTTTGCTGACTTAAAAGCAGCAATCAAAAGAGCTTCAGAAAATGAATTAGAAGGTATCTTAGGTTATACTGAAGAAGGAGTTGTATCTCAAGATTTCGTGTCTGAGACTAAAACTTCAACGTTCGATGCTAATGCTTCTATGTCATTAAACGATAACTTCTTTAAATTAATTAGCTGGTACGATAATGAGTATGGTTACTCATCTAAATTAATCGACTTGGCTTCTTATATCAACGGAGTTAAATAAAAAAATTATTTATAATAGAGTTAAATTTGTGTAAAAAAATGATTCTAATAGCAGATGGTGGCTCCACAAAAGCCGATTGGATTTTATTGAATTTGGAAGGTGAACAAGTTTTCAAAACAAGAACGGAAGGGTTAAACCCAGCAGTGCTGAGTGATGATGAATTGGTCAGGAGGATCCAAGCGAACGAAACGCTTGCAGAACATAAAGGAAAGGTTGAGAAAATTTTCTTTTATGGGGCAGGTTGTGGTACCGATAAGCCTACAGCGGCTTTAAAATCTATATTTGAATCATTTTTTATTAATGCATCTGATGTCATTGTTAAAGAAGACACGTACGCTGCGGCATATGCTGCAACTACAGAACCTGGAATCGTTTGTATTTTAGGAACTGGGTCAAACAGTTGTTTCTTTGATGGGAAGGACGTTCACATGAAGCTACCTTCTTTAGGGTATGTGTTGATGGATGAAGCGAGCGGAAACCACATCGGAAAAAAATTAATTCGTGATTATTTTTATAAAAAAATGCCTGCTGATATTGCAAAACAATTTGAAGAGCAATATGATGTAGATGCAGATGTGATTAAGGCAAACATTTATAAAAAAGAAAATCCAAATACGTATTTAGCTACTTTTGCTGAGTTTATCTTAGCAAACGAGCGTACAGAATACGCTAATTTGGTACTTGGAAAAGTTATTTTAGAGTTCTTTAAGAACCGTATCTTAACCTTTGAAGAGTACAAAACGTGCCCTGTGCATTTTGTAGGTTCTATTGCTTATTTTTCTTCGGATATAATCAAAGAAGTTGCAGATGAATTAGGAGTAACTATTGGAAAAATTATTAGACGCCCAATTGATGGTTTGTTAGATTACCACAGAGGGTTGATAAAAAAAAATGATTCTAAATTAGTGTAATATTATTATAAGAATCGGGGAGTAGCAATACAAACCTTGAAACTTTTGATAAGTATTGTTGAGTGTTTAAATTTACACCAATTGAAAATCATATAGAAAAGCATTTTTTACTGTTATGGTAGAAAATGCTTTTTCTGTTTTAAGAGCATAAATAAAAACGACCCTTGTATTTCTACAAGGGTCGTTTTATTTAAAGTTCTTTACTATTCTTTCCAGTGCCATACCTCTGGAGCCTTTAATCAGGACGATGGYATCTTTATAATCACTAGGGTCAAACGCTTGTTTAAATGCATCAAACGACGGGAATTGYTGGCTGTTTTTRGCAATAACTRCATTGAATGCTTTTCCAATGAGAACTGTTTTATCGAAAGACATGTTGGAAGCAATGTCCGCAATGTTTTGATGTTCTATTTTACTAGTTGTTCCCAGTTCAAACATATCACCCAGTATCACAATTTTTTTTGTATCACTTAGCTGATGAAAATTTTCCAAGGCAGCTTCCATGCTACTAGGATTGGCATTGTAAGCATCTAGAAGTATTGTTACGTTTTCTTTTTTAATGATTTGTGACCTATTGTTAGTTGGGAGGTAGTTTTCTATGGCATCCTTAATGTCATGCTGACCTACCTTAAAATAATCGCCCATACAGATAGCTGCGGCAATATTTAGATAGTTGTATTTACCAATTAACTGACTAGATATGTCTTCTCCTTTGAATGATGTTTTAACAAATGGGTTGGCGGCAATAAAAGGGATGGTGTTTGAAGAAAAGGTGATGTTTGTTAATTCTGAAGATCGTTGTACTTGGACTGCATCATCTGTGTTTACAAATGCAATTCCTTTAGAACTCAGTAGATAAGTATACAATTCAGATTTTCCTTGTACGATACCAGCTTCACTTCCGAAGCCTTCTAAATGTGCCTTTCCAAAATTGGTGATATAGCCAAAATTTGGTTGGGATATGTTACTTAGTAATTCAATTTCTTTCAAATGATTGGCGCCCATTTCAACAATACCTATTTCTGTATTCTTATCCATGGATAAAAGTGTAAGTGGAACACCAATGTGATTGTTAAGATTTCCGACAGTGGCTGTTACTTTGTACTTTTTTTCAAGTACACATTTGATCAGTTCTTTTGTGGTGGTTTTTCCATTGCTCCCAGTAAGTCCAATAATGGGAATGTTTAAAACTTTACGGTGGTGTTTTGCGAGTGCTTGTAAGGTGCTTAATACATTGGATACAACAATATGTTGTTTGGATGTTTTAAATTTTTTATTGTCTATAATAGCAAATAATGCCCCTTGCTTTAAGGCTTCTGAAGCAAAAGTGTTTCCGTCAAAGTTGGCTCCTTTAAGGGCAAAATACATACTGTTCTCCGTTATTTTTCGAGTRTCAGTAGTGACTCCACTGCTTTGGGTAAATAACACATATAGTTGTTCTATTGTCATAGTTTTAATATAAAAAAGCCTCGTTGAAAAATCAACGAGGCTTTTAATTTAAAAATAAAATATCTTATCTTTTTGAAATAGGAGATCTTTTGCCTTGGCTCATTGGTCCAAGTCTATCAGTTGCACACCTAAATCCAATATAGTTTGTTGCCATGTATGCTGGTAAATACCTACGTTGAGATGGGTCTAACCAGTATTCACGATCGTTCCAAGAACCTCCTTTAAATACACGAGTATCATCACTAATAAGTGTACTACGAGTYTCTTTATCGTATTGGTGAATTAACAATCCACTTTCTCCAATTTCCCTTGGCTTCACCGGATGGTTGTACATTCTTGGTTTTTTAATTAAATCCTCTTCTGACTTTTTAAATTCTTTAGTAGAGGATAAATCACCATCGCGAGCATCTACATTATATGCTTTTTCGTAATTTCTTCTCATATAAGCATCTCTCTTTGTAACAGGAATGTATTGAATAGATCCCGGTAAATCTTTTGGAATWATTTTACCATTATCCAAAGTGTCGTATTCTACGGTGTTATTAGTTACCATTACAACTTTTCCTTCTTGGTCAATTAGCTTTTTCGTAAAGATATTCCCTCTAAAGTAATTAAAGTCATTCGCCTCGTTGTCAATAATAGGACGGTAAACGTCTGCTACCCATTCCGCAACATTTCCAGACATGTCGTACAGTCCAAAAGCATTAGGCTCGTAAGATTTAATAGCAATAGTAATATCAGCCATATCGTTACTCCAACCTGCAATACCACTGTAATCTCCTTTTCCTTGTTTAAAGTTGGCCAATTGGTCTCCCTTTAAATTTTTAGATTTATTACGTGTATATTTTCCACTCCAAGCGTATTTTTTACGTCCTCTAATATTGTTGTATTCTCTTTCTTCTATTACAGATTTAGCTGCGTATTCCCATTCAGCTTCGGTTGGAAGTCTGAATTTAGAAGCAAGAATACCATCAGATATTTTTACGTGACGTCCTGAAAACTGTCCTTTTGATGGTTTCGCACTCCCTTTTGCTCGTTTGATATTTGTAGGTAAGCCTCTTTTGTATATAGTAGAATCACCGTCAAACAATAAGGTTGGATTGGTAATATAGGTATCAACATTAAAATGATTTTTACCTCTTACTGTCACAGAATCTTCTTGAAACAATGATTTAAGAATTCCTTTGTCTACTAATATTTTTTCATTGACTCTATCTGATCTCCAGCTACAATATCTTGTCGCTTGAATCCAGGTTACACCTACCACAGGGTATTGTGCGTATGCCGGGTGTCTCAAATAATTTTCTGTTAAGTTCTCATTTGTTCCCAATACATGTCTCCAAACTAAAGTGTCCGGTACCGCCGATTGGTATATGTGTTCAAAATTTTGGTCAGATGGAGGGAAAACTCTTTCCAGCCATTCTAAATAAAATAAATATTCTGAGTTGGTAATTTCTGCYTCGTCCAAATAAAAGGAACGTACTTGTTGTTTTACAGGAGTCGTATTCCAATCGAATAGTACATCATCCTGTACATGTCCCATGGTAAAAGTACCTCCTTCAATTAAAACCATTCCAGCTGGGGTTTCCTGGCGATTAAAACTTTTACTGGTCGAAAAACCAGCCGCTTTTTTGTCTTTGTCTGTCCATCCTGTCAAGGAGCTATTGCTAGAAGATCTATTATTAGAACAACTAACCATTAAAACAGCAATAACAACTGTTATTAAATACTTGAGTAACCGACCAATGCGATTTATTTCCATATTTTGCATATTAGGGTATTTATTTTTGACGCAATTTACACTAAATTATTTTTGATTTCACATAAAATTATAAATTATATTCCATGTGTTTCGTCATTATAACGCAGGGGTTTCTTATTTAGTATTACAGATTAAAGAAATTAAATATTTTGTATTTTGAATGAACATTAACAATGTTAATTACATTTCTTCGAATAGCTGTTAATAGTTTAGATCTTGGTCTCATAAAGGATTCTTAGCAGGTTTCACACAATATTTATAGCAATTTATCGTTTTGAAATTTATAAATATATTCGTATTGAGTGAATGCATGTATATAATAGGTTAGATTAACTAAAAAATGCGCATATTTGCTCTTGAAAAATCCACTTAAATAACAATGAATAAATTAGGTTTTAGTATCCTCGTTTTTATTTCTTTTTTGACTGTAGTAAGTGCACAAAATTCTCAAAGGGCTATTACTACTGCAGCGCCATTTTTGTTAATTGCACCTGATGCAAGGGCAGGAGGAATGGGGGATATAGGAGTTGCTACTGATGCGGATGCAAATTCACAATATTGGAATGCAGCCAAACATGCTTTTATGGAAAATAAACTGACTATGGGTGTGTTTTACACGCCTTGGCTTAGGGAATTGACCAACGATGTGTTTTTAGGAGGGTTTACCATAACAAATCGATTGGATCAACGTAGTGCCTGGGGAGCCAGTGTTCGCTATTTTAATTTGGGTGATATTCCTTTGACAGATATAGAAGGAGCGCCCTTAGGAACAGATAAGTTGAATGAGTTTTCTGTGGATGGTTCGTATGCATTATTATTGAGTGAAAGCTATAGTATGGCAGTTACTTTACGTTATGTTCGTTCGGATTTAGGAATAGAATCTACAGATTCTTCCATCAATCCTGTCAATACTTTTGCCGTGGATATTTCTGGATATTTTCAGTCTGAAGAAAAAAATCATGGAGGTTTTAATGGGCGTTGGCGTGGTGGTTATAATATTTCTAACATCGGTCCAAAAGTTTCCTATTCGGATGATGGTACAACAAATTTTATACCGACAAATCTTAGAGTASGTGGAGGGTTTGATTTTATTTTAGATGGAAGTAATACCATAGCATTAACCGTTGAGTTTAATAAATTGTTGGTTCCAACACCTCCAGTTAGAAGTTCTACTACTTTTGAAATTCTAGAAGGAAAAGATGATAATGTAAGCTTTGTAACAGGGATGTTTCAGTCTTTTGGTGATGCGCCAGGAGGAAGTAGTGAAGAATTTAAAGAAATTACATGGGCCATAGGTGCCGAATATACATACAATAAAATGTTTGCCCTTAGGGGAGGATATTTTAATGAGAGTGAATTAAAAGGTTCACGAAAATACTTTACAATAGGGTCTGGATTCAACGTAAATAACACCACCATAGATGTGTCTTATTTATTTAATGCAACCGATATTAATAACCCTTTAGAAAATACCTTACGATTTTCGTTGTCTTTCGACATAGGGAATTAAGAAATTTAAATATGAAAATACATAATATCTCTACTGCTTTTGCGGTATATAATAAGATAGATGAACTCCCCGTAGATGTTCAGAAATTGATGGAAGCAGCCATAAAAATTAAGAACAATGCCTATGCGCCGTACTCTAAATTTAAAGTAGGAGCAGCCTTGTTATTAAAGGACGGTACTATTGCTGTTGGAAATAATCAAGAAAATGCAGCATATCCATCTGGGTTATGTGCAGAACGCGTAGCTGTTTTTCATGCCTCTGCCAAGGATCCTAATATGGAAATTCTTAAAATAGCTATTGCAGCGAGTTCCGAAATAAATACAGTAAGTAAACCAGTAGGGCCTTGTGGAGCTTGTAGGCAAGTACTGTCTGAATATGAAGTGAAGCAACAAAAAGAAATTGAGATTTACTTTATGGGAGAAATTGGTGATATTATTAGAACGGATTCTGTAGCAGATTTACTACCTTTCGGCTTTGATAAGTCTTATTTATAATAGAATAGGATATAAAAAGTAGCCAAAAAGTATGAAGCCTGATATTCAAAATAGAGAAGATATCTATCTTATAGTGAGTGAATTCTATAAGAAATTGATGGTAGATGACGATGTGAAACATTTTTTTGTCGATTTTACAGGCGAAGAAGCGTTGGAACATCACCTACAAATATTAGTGGATTTCTGGGATAATATTATTTTTTATTCTGGTACTTATGCTAGGAATGCCATGAAACCTCACTTATTTATCAATAAAACTAAACCATTTAAAACTGAACATTTTACTGTGTGGCTAAAATACTTTTTTGAGAGTATTGACGCTAACTTCGAAGGAGAAAACGCACATGCTGCTAAAACTAGAGCGCRATCTATTGCCACAGTTATGCAGTTAAAAATGAACTCTTAAAACCAAACCATGCCTTTAAAATCTATCATTACAGGTACGGGGTCTTATATCCCAACTGAAACTAAAACCAACGCAGACTTTTTAACCAGTACTTTTTTAAATGCCGACGGTTCGTCTTTTGGCTATGATAATAAAGTAGTGATTGAGAAATTTAAAGCCATTACAGGAATTGAAGAAAGACGCTATGCCTCTAAGGATTTAAACTCCTCTGATTTAGCATTTTTTGCGGCTCAAAAAGCCATTCAAGATTCAGGAATTAACCCTGAAGAGCTAGACTATATTATTTTAGCTCAAAATTTTGGTGATATTATTCAAGAAACAAATCAAAGTGATATGGTGCCCAGTTTGGCATCACGCGTAAAACATAAATTGAGAATAAAAAATCCATCTTGTGTTGCCTACGATATTTTATTTGGTTGCCCAGGTTGGGTGCAAGGTGTCATCCAAGCAGAAGCATTTATTAAAGCAGGGATTGCAAAAAAATGTTTAGTGATAGGTACCGAAACACTTTCTAGAGTTGTAGATGATARCGACCGAGATTCTATGATTTATTCGGATGGAGCTGGTGCTTGTATTATTGAAGCCTCAGAGGATGAAACTTCTAACGGGATTCTAGGACATGCTGCTCAAACTGATACTTTTGACGAAGCTCATTATTTGTTTTTTGGGGAATCTTTTGATAAAAAAGATACTTCAGGTATGCGTTATATAAAAATGCATGGACGTAAAATATATGAGTATGCGTTAAACAATGTACCACAAGCCATGCAAAAAGCATTGGAAAAAAGTAATGTTGGTATTGATGATGTAAAAAAAGTTTTTATACATCAAGCAAACGAGAAAATGGACGAAGCGATTATCAAACGTTTTTATCGCCTGTATAAAAAACCTGTACCTGATGGAATTATGCCTATGAGTATTCATAAACTTGGGAATTCTTCTGTGGCTACGGTTCCAACCTTGTTAGATATGGTAAGAAAAGGAGCCTTGGAAAACCAAGAAATAAATAAAGGTGATATCATTATCCTTGCATCTGTAGGGGCAGGAATGAATATTAATGCGGTTGTATATAAGGTATAGCTAATTGTAAAATAAAGAGTACTTTTGCCACTTAGTCAAAGTGTAAAGTAAGTATTAAAAAAGAAATCAATAAAATGATTATAGAACCAAGAACAAGAGGATTTATCTGTTTAACAGCTCACCCAAAGGGTTGTGAGAAGAATGTCCAAAATCAAATAGAATATGTAAAATCTAAAGGAGCCATTCAAGGACCCAAAAAAGTACTCGTTATTGGTGCTTCTACAGGTTTTGGATTGTCGTCTAGGATTACAAGTGCCTTTGGTTCAGAGGCCGATACCATTGGTGTGTTTTTCGAAAAACCACCGAAAGAAGGAAAAACAGCTTCGCCAGGTTGGTATAACAGCGCTGCTTTTGAAGTGGAAGCTGCTAAGGCAGGTTTATATGCTAAAAGTATTAATGGAGATGCTTTTTCTAACGAAATTAAAGCGGAAACGCTGGCTTTGTTGAAAAAAGATTTAGGTCAAGTAGATTTAGTAATCTATAGTTTGGCTTCTCCAGTAAGAACTCATCCTGAAACAGGGGTGCGTCACAAGTCTGTATTAAAACCTATTAATGGAGTTTATACAAATAAAACAGTAGACTTTCATACTGGAAAAGTAACGGATATTTCTATCAATCCTTGTGTGGATGGTGATATAGAAAATACGGTGGCTGTAATGGGAGGTGAAGATTGGAAAATGTGGATGACTGCCCTAATTGATGCTGATTTATTAGCACCTAATGCAAAGTCAATCGCGTATTCTTACATAGGCCCTGAAGTTACACAAGCTGTATATAGAGATGGTACTATTGGACGTGCAAAAGATCATTTAGAAGCGRCAGCTTTTGAAATTACTGACATGTTGAAGGATTTAAAAGGTGAAGCATTTGTATCTGTGAATAAAGCGTTAGTTACACAAGCTAGTTCTGCAATACCAGTAATTCCTTTGTATATTTCTTTATTGTACAGAGTGATGAAAAATCACAATGTACACGAAGGAACTATCCAACAAATTCAACGTTTGTTCCAAGACAAAGTATATACTAATAAAGCTATCGAAACGGACGAAAAAGGACGTATTCGTGTGGACGAATTGGAATTAAGAGATGATATTCAAGCAGAAGTTGCTGAATTATGGAAAACAGTTTCAACAGAAACACTTCCTGAAATTAGTGATATCGAAGGATATAGCCTAGATTTCTTTAACCTTTTTGGATTTAAAGTAGCAGGTGTAAACTACGAAGAAGAATCCAACGAAATGGTGAACGTTCCTAGTTTATAAAACAAAAGTATAACCTATAAAAAAWGCCTATCGATTCAAAATCGGTAGGCATTTTTCTATTTTCTCTTCTCTCTTCTCTCTTTTCTTTTGAGTCACTAGTCACCATCATCAGTCACTAATCACCAACTTATACTTATCTAAAAGTCCCGACAATCCATCTTTAGAAAATTTAGCACCCTTAAGTTGATTACTTTCAGGGTCTATGCAATAATTGGAAGCGGTTTTAAAATTTGTTTTCTGTAAATTAGTGCCTTCGAAAATGGCAGATTTTAAATTACAGTTGTCTAATAAAAGCCCTGACATGTTTGCTTGGGAAAAATCAACTTCATGCATTTCACATTGTGTAAAATGACTGTTTTTGAGGTTCAATTTAAAAAAGGAACCGAGATTTAATTGGCAGAAATTAAAAGAAAACGACAATAAAAAAGTGTTGCACTGTTCCCATGGTATTCCTATTAATTTACACTGGTTAAAGGTACAGTCTTGAAAGCTAGTATTAGCTACCTGTGCCATACTCAAATCGCTTTGTTCAAAGATACACTCTGAAAATAAAAAGTTAGAGATATGTGCATTGGAGAAATTACAATTGGTAAAACTGCAATTTTCAAATTCTTTCCCCTCCAATATTAATTGAGTAAAATCAATGTTTTTAAAGTCTTTGTCTTCTGTCATTCAGTGCTGTTTTAGAGTGCTGTAATTTCGAATCCAGCTTTTTTGACAGCGTTTATCACTGTTTGTGAATCGGTGTCATCTAGCTGTACTTCTAGAATTTTTTCTGGATTGTCTGTGTCAACTTTCCATAAGTCTACATTGTCTACGTCATTTAAAAATGGAGTCACAGATTTAATACAGCTTCCACAGTTGATATTTGTTTTAAATTTATAAGTATTCATTATATATTGATTTAATTATTTATAGTTGTTTATTTTTAAGTCTAAGGCTGTTCAAAAGTACGGAAATTGAACTCATCGACATCGCCGCTCCGGCAATCATTGGRTTTAATAAAAAACCGTTAACTGGGTAGAGAAGTCCTGCTGCWATAGGAATCGCGACAAGGTTGTATATAAATGCCCAAAATAAATTCTGACGAATTGTTTTCATGGTTTCCTTGGAGAGTTTCATKGCTTTTGAAAGCTGCGTGATATCGGAACTCATTAATGTAATTCCTGCACTCTCCATAGCAATATCTGTACCGCTTCCCATGGCAATTCCTACATCGGCTTGTGCCAAAGCATGGGAATCGTTAATTCCGTCCCCAACCATAGTTACTATTTGACCTTGTTCCTGTAAATCCTTTACAAAGTATCCCTTGTCCGAAGGCATTAAATTAGCTTTTATATTTTTTATTCCTACTTGATCAGCTATAATTTTTGCGGTTTGTTCGTTGTCTCCCGTAAGCATGTAAACTTTTATACCAAGTTTTTGAATATCAGTAATAGCTTGTTTCGCATTTTTCTTGATGCTGTCCGTTATTGCAAAAATGGCTTCAATTTTGTCAGAGCTACTAAAAAAGATGACTGTTTTACCACTTGCTTTTAATTCTGTTGCCTGCGTAGCAATTGCCGATGGAATTGCAATACTATTGCTGTTCATCAACTTTTCGTTTCCTACCAAATAAGTAGTGTTTCCAAAGGATGCTTTAGCTCCCATTCCTGTAATGCTTTCGAAAGTATCGGTGGACTCAGGAGCGATGCCTTGAGCTGACAAATAAGAAACCATTGCGTTTGCTAATGGATGTTCTGATTGAGATTCCAGTCCTAACAAAACGGGAGCGAGGTATTTCTCCTTGGATTTGTCAAACCAGATTGCATCAGTTACCGAAGGTCTTCCTTCCGTAATCGTTCCTGTCTTGTCTAAGATTAACACCGTTGTTTTATAGGCAGTTTCTAAGGTTTGCGCATCTTTTATCAAGATACCTTGTGCAGCTCCTTTACCTATTCCCACCATTAATGCAGTAGGCGTTGCCAATCCCAATGCACAGGGACAAGCAATTATTAGTACGGTAATTAAGGATAAGATAGCAAAGGTAAAAGTGGGTTCTGGTCCAAAAATCATCCAAACACTAAATGTAATGATGGCTAAACTGATGACCATAGGTACAAATATACTTGCTATTTTGTCGGCTAGTTTTTGGATGTTTGGTTTGCTTGCTTGGGCTTGTTCTACCAACTGTATAATTTGTGATAAGACGGTTTGCTTACCAATTTTTTTTGCAATAATTCGTAAGGATCCTTGTTGATTAATAGTTCCAGAAAATACAGGGTCTCCTTTAGATTTGGAAACTGGGATGGGTTCTCCTGTAATCATACTTTCATCGATATAAGACTGTCCTTTTTTTACTTTTCCATCTACGGGGACTTTGTCTCCAGGTTTTAAAACAATCATTTCTCCCAGTAAAATATCGCCCAAAGCAATGGTTATTTCTTCTCCATTTCTAATGGCTCTTACTTCTTTTGGTTGTAATCCCATTAGGTATTTAATGGCGGACGAC
>NVSD01000029.1 GCA_002401105.1 Flavobacteriaceae bacterium
AAAAATATTAAAATTTTTATAATCTCAGATATTATTTCCATTATTATGAGGGATGTATATGTTTTGAATGCTTAACGTGTACGTCACACGATAAAATCGTGCGGTAGCGGTACGATTATTCGTGCGGCAACAGATACCACCAATTATAATTGGATAACTAAAGGTAGTAAAAAATAAATATATAAAGGTGCAGGTTCTTACTTCGAAAACAACAATTTCAAAGCCACAATAAGCATGAGACCTCCAAATATTTTCTTAAGAATTCGTTGGTCTATTTGCAAGGCAATTTTAGATCCAAAATAACCTCCAATAATAAACGTTACAGCAACTACAAGGGCTATTTTCCAATCTATTTCACCGCCTTTGTGGTAGTTGTAAACCGCAAAGAAAGTAACAGGAGGGAGCATTACTGCCAAGCTTAAACCTTGGGCATTGTGTTGTGTTATTCCTAAGAATATCACAAACATAGGTACCATTAAAATACCGCCACCTATGCCTATTAAACCACTTAAAATTCCAGCACAAAGACCAATAATTATAAGTAGCAATAGGGTGGTTAAGGTCATTTTCATGAATTAAAAATTATTCTGGAATACTAAGATAGTATTTTTTTCTAGAGGCATTATCTAACTTGTTCTGTTTTAGCCAAGGATTTAATAAGCGTATCTCTTTATAGCTAGTTCCCATGTTTTTGGCAAAACGAGCAATGTTGGTGATGGTGGTATCTACTTGTACAATTCTTGTATTAGATAAATTGTATAAATCCTCTTGGTCAAATTCAAAGCCATATAAGTTTGGGTGGCTGATAATTTCTTTTACGGCAATTACACGTAACATATAACGTGCGGTTTCTTCTACCAACAATAAATCGTAATAATCATCGACCATCTGTGCTTTTAATCGTCGGGCTATTCCTGCGCGTCCAGCATTATAGGAAGCTGCCGCTAAGGTCCAGTTCCCAAATTTTTTAAAAGCTTGATTTAAATAGATACAAGCTACTTCAGTAGATTTTTCTACATGATAACGCTCGTCTACATTGTCATTTATTTCCAATCCATTTTCTTTCCCTGTACCTTTCATTATTTGCCAAAAACCTCTGGCTCCGGCATGAGAAGTTACATTACGCAAGCCACTTTCTATTAAGGCTAGGTATTTGAAATCGTCTGGAATTCCGTTCTTTTTTAGGATAGGCTCAATAATAGGGAAGTATTTATGTGCACGTTTAAATAGTAATAATGTATTCGAYTGCCAATAGGTATTTACTAAAAGTTCTCTGTCAATACGTTCTCTTACATCCCATTTCTCTAGAGGAAGACGCTCACCTGCAAAATTTAAATTGTTRGGAATCTTTACCGGTTTGATCTGGTAGAATTCACCTACGTTTTTAACAGTTTCTTTTATGGTRTCTTCGGAATTTGTGGGTACCAAGGAGGTAGTCATGCTACTTTTTGTAGCGAAAATAAAAAATGAGCTTAACAAAACAATGTTAGCAATCAATAGGATACGTACAGGCCTCTTCATAATTCAGCAATTTAATTTTTGTTATAATATACAAAAATAGTTGGATTTTTTTAAAATTGCACGAAATTTTATACCAGTGACCCTAGAACGGGTGTATTGGGCGTTTCTATGATAAATTGAAAAGAAAATAATTGGCTATYGCKKATACGTTTTATACGGCACTCAGTTTTTGRTCAATAATGTTACTGATCGTTTTGGCTTTATTAATAATCATTATATGYGTGCCTCCTTTAACTTTAATGGGAGCCTTTATATGTTTAATAGGGAAAACATAGTCTTCAGTTCCGTGAATTTGAGTGGTGTTTGCCAGTTGTTTTGTTTGTTYCCAGTTCAACACATTGTAAATAGCCCATGTTAAGTATTTTTCATCCTTCATGGTCATGTAATTTTCATACAGTTTAATTCTAGTTTGGATAAAATCACCAAAAAAGAATTTAGAGAATTGGTCTAGGTTTTGAAAGGCTTTTATAGGAAATAATTTATAGGCTTTTGTCTTCTGAATCACCCTGAGTCGCTTGGGTAAYTCGTTGGATSKWWYWWSGMTMSRAATYMWKMAYMWTYYWYRWKTWKKAAYRTGTYWWYWSRTYYYWYKKWTYWYKMWSCMWCMWMWRRWWWYSYYWAACAATACGGGGTTTTCATGCTTAATATAAGCACACATTCTTTTTGCGTAGTTCTCAATAGTTTCATCTTGTGATAAAGGTACTATCCAGTCTATGGTATATACCTTATACTTGGCTGTATCAAAGCGTAAATATTCGAAAATCTTTGAACCTGCCGCTAGGCCTGGGACAAAGTATAGCGGAATTTTTTGTGTCATTTTAAATATATTTAGGGATAGTAATCCAATCAAATTTTACCAATCCATCTTCGTCAATTTCTTTCAAAGTAACGGTATGAATGGTGTTTATTAAACTTGGGTTCCAAGGAGCTTTTACCTTTACATAATTTTCTGTAAATCCGTAAATRTAACCATGTTTGTTTTCTCCTTCAAAAAGAACAGATAATGAGTGCCCTATTTGAGATTCATAAAAAGCTCTTCGTTTTTTTTCTGATAAACCACGTAGCATTTTACTACGCTTATTACGTACTTTTAAATCTACGGCTCCGTCCATTGTTATGGCTTCGGTATTTGGTCTTTCAGAATAGGTAAATACGTGTAAGTAGGAGATGTCTAACGCGTTTATATAGTTATAAGTTTCCAAGAATAATGCGTCAGTTTCTCCAGGGAATCCAACAATAACATCTACGCCAATACAAGCATTAGGCATTAGTTCTTTTATTTTAGTTACTCGATTTGTATATGTTTCTGTCAAATACCTACGTTTCATTTTTCTAAGTAATTCATCGCTTCCTACTTGTAGTGGAATATGAAAATGAGGCATGAATGTTTTTGAATTTGCTACAAATTCTATGGTTTCATTTTGTAATAGATTGGGTTCGATGGAGGAGATTCTCAAGCGATGAATTCCTTCAACTTTGTCCAATTCTTCTACCAATTCGCTAAACGTGTTTTCGTGTTTKTTATCACCAAACTCACCTTTACCATAATCACCTATATTAACCCCTGTCAATACAATTTCCTTAATTCCTTTACTAGATATTTCTTTGGCATTGTCTAATACATTCTGTAAGGCATCACTTCTGGAAATTCCTCTGGCCAATGGAATGGTACAGTAAGTACATTTATAATCACAACCATCCTGTACCTTTAAAAAGGCACGCGTTCTGTCGCCTATAGAATAAGAACCTACATAAAAATCGGCGTCCCCAATTTCACAAGAATGTACTTCTGCAATGGGTTTCTTCGCTAAATTATTGATGTAATCTGTTACTTTGAATTTCTCGGTAGCACCCAATACCATGTCTACTCCGTTTACGTTGGCCAATTCTTCTGGCTTTAGCTGAGCATAACAACCGATGGCTATTAAAAAAGCATCGTCATTGAGCTTTAAGGCTGACTTAACGATGGTTTTAAATCGCTTATCCGCATTGTCGGTAACCGAACAGGTGTTTATCACATAAATATCGGCAATTTCGTCAAATTCAACTCTTTGGAAACCTTCCTTTACAAAACTCCTCGAAATAGTAGAAGTTTCTGAAAAATTTAATTTACATCCTAAGGTGTAAAATGCTACTTTTTTATCTGACATGCCGTGCTTTAATTATAAATGATAGTTGATTTACGCTATCGAAAATCGACTGCAAAATTACAATTTTTTTGTCAATAATAATAAAACAAATGAATTGTAAATCTCTTAAAATTCAACGACTTAAGAATGTGTATCGTGTTTATTGTAATTTTAATGCGCTATGTTACTTATTTATACCGTTGTTTTAATACATTGCAAACTACTAACAAAATAGATAGACAATGCAACAAGGAAAACCTTATTACGCGGTGATATTTACATCACTCAGAACAACAGAAGAAGAGGGATATAATTCTATGGCTCAAAAAATGGTGGATTTGGCAAAAGACCAACCAGGATTTATGGGGGTAGAAAGTGCTAGGGAGGAAGTTGGTATTACTGTTTCTTATTGGGAAACCATGGAAGATATTCAGAAATGGCGCCAGCATTCCGAGCATGAAACGGCGAGGGAACAGGGGAAAAAAATATGGTATTCGGAATTCAAAGTACGTATTTGTCAAGTACTGAGAGAATACGATTTTTCAGGTGAAAAAAAAGACGCGCATTAAGCGCGTCTTTACTATTTTCACTAGAAATATAGTGTCTTATTTATTGTTTAAAACTACGTAGTCTAACATCTTATTCATTAAATGTACACGGTCTCTTCCTCGTACATTATGTTCGTGCATTGGGTAGGTGAAAAAATCTACTTGGATGCCTTCTTTTACTGATTTTTGCAATAAAGACATGCTGTGCTGTGGTACTACTACAGGATCTACACTTCCATGAATGATCAACATTTTTCCCTCTAAATTTTTAATATAGTTGGTTACATGTGCTTTTTTATATCCTTCTGGGTTTTCCTGAGGCGTATCCATATAGCGTTCTCCGTACATCACTTCATAATATTTCCAATCGATTACCGGACCTCCAGCAACTGCCGTAGTAAATACTCCAGGATGTCTTAACATTAACGATGTACTCATAAAGCCACCATAACTCCATCCGTTTACTGCAATTCTGTTGGCATCTACGTAAGGCAATGATTTTAGATAATCAACACCTGTTAATTGGTCTTCAATTTCATGTACACCTACGTTTCTATGAATTACGTTTTCAAAGGCGAATCCTCTGTTTTTAGAACCTCTATTGTCCAAGGTAAATACGATATAATCTTGATTGGCGGTAAAAATTGGCATCCATAAACTAGCGCCTGCCATCCAAGTATTGGTCACCATTTGTGCATGTGGACCTCCATATACATAAATAAGTACTGGATATTTTTTTGAAGGGTCAAAATTTGCTGGTTTGGTGATTCTGGCATGTAAAGTGATTCCTTTTTTTGTCTTTAAATCGATAAACTCACTGCTCCCTAATTTGTATCCTTTTAAAGGGTTCTCTGCTTTGAATAATTCGGTTTTAGTTCCTTTTTTCACCCTGATTATTTGGCTGATTTTTGGAGTGCTTATATTCGAATACGAATCTATCAAATAAGCACCATTGCTGCTTAACTGTGTTCTGTGAGTTCCTGCGACAGTTGTTAATTGAGTAGATTTACCACTTTTTAAATTGATTTTAAAAGTGTGTTTTTCTCTACCATCTGTTCCTGTCCCCGTAATAATTACATGCTTCCCTTTGGCATCAAATCCTAAAATGTCTTGTACAACCCAATTAAAATTGGTCAATTGTTTTACCAAAGTTTCATCGGTAGTATAGTGGTACAAATTCATAAATCCGTCACGCTCACTAAACCATAAGAAATCGCTAGTGCTGTTTGGTAAAAAAGTTGCAGGATGCTCTGGTTCTGCCCAAGTATCTTCTGTTTCTTCGAAAAGTGTCTTAATTTTATTTCCACTAGCAACGTCATAACTGTTGAACCAAACATGATTCTGTCCTCTGTTAATTTCCGCTAAAAACAATTGTTTTTCGTCTGGAGACCAAGTTAAGTTTGTCAAATAATGCTCGTCTGTTGTGTCAATGTCCAAATAACTTACGTTTCCAGTAGCTACATTATAAATTCCAATTTTTGCTTGTTCGCTTCCTTGACCAGCCATTGGGTATTTTACGTTTTTCAAGGTGGCAGGATAGGTAGTTACGTCTACTAGAGGGTAGTTGCTAACATTGGTTTCATCTTTTTGATAAAAGGCTAAATAGTTACCTTTTGGGCTCCAAAAGATACCACCAGAAATACCAAATTCGCTACGGTGTATTGTTTGACCTGAGACAATGTTTTTATCATTTATGGTAGTTACTGCTATTTTTTTATCAGAAGATGTGGCAATGTATAAGTTATTTTCTAGGGTATAAGCAATGTGGCTTGCTGCATCATTTAAAACAATGTTTTCCGCCTTATCTGCATAAAAAATACTAGTACCTTGTTTTTTAGATTGGTAATTATAACTTACGATACCTCCATTAAGCGTAAATCTTAATTGTGTGGCTGTAATTCCTTTCAAATAAGGCAATCTTGTCAGTTGTGGAAATACTTGTTGTAATTCATTTAAAGAGATGGTATTGACTAGCTGCTGTGTTTGTGCATTGGTAATTGTATACGCTTCCTCGGTTTTTTGAAGATACGTTTCTGTGTTTTTCACCCACTGTAAACTACTTAAACTTTTAGGATACAGACCTTTGTAGTAGCCTAAAACAGAATCTTCTAATGTGAGTTCTTTTTGTTGTGCAACACTTTGAAAAAGTATGAAAGAGACACACAATATCATTATTTTTTTCATGGATAAAATAAATTTGAGTTATGAAACAAATATAAGTGTTCGTACTTGTTTTTAGGACTCAAATGTCATAAAATCCTCTTAATTTAACTGCAAGCGTGCCATAATAGGGTAGTGGTCGGATAGTTTATTTGTATAGGTTTTAAAATGATTTACGATGATGGACTCATCGCTCAAAATAAAATCGATACGCAAAGGGAATGGATAGTCAAATGTTTTTCCAAATCCTTCACCTGCGGCTACAAAAGCATCTTTTTTATTATTTTTTAATTGATGGTAGACCCAAGAAAATGCGTTGTTATTAAAATCACCACAAAGTATTATTTGATAGTTACACGATTTTTGATGTGCTACTAAAAGCGCTGCTTGGGAACCTTGTTTTTGAAACGAGTTTTCCATACGCTTTCTTAGTTTTTCTCTTGTTTTTTCACCGAAATTTTCTTTTCGAGGGTTGACTCCTAGAGATTCTAAATGTACATTATACACTCTTACAGTGTCACCATTCTTTACAATATCAGCAAAAATAGCATTGTTATTACTTTTTGGGAAGTTGAGCGAACCTGACTTTATGATTTTGTATTTACTGTAAATAGCCTGTCCAAAGGTTGTTTTTTTAACGCTTGTTTTGGTGTAACGGTGTGGATATAATTTATCTAATTTTTTGGTAGGATAGTATTCTTGAAGGCACAGTATGTCAGGACTTGTTTTTTTTACAAATGCTATTATTTTCCCTTCGACATCATCTTGTTTAATCCATTCAAAAACATTGAACATGCGGACATTATAGGACATTATTTTTAAGTCCTTAGTGAGCATTATTTTTTTAGGTTCGAAGCCATAAGCCTGTTGAATTGCCATAAAGCTAACTGCCAATGCTAAGGTAGAAATTAAAAATGGTCGCTTTAGCTGTACAACCCAATAGATTAAAAATAGCATATTTAAAAAGAGTAGAATGGGAGTACTCAAACTTATAAAAACGCTGAAAGCATAACTATTTGGAGAAACGTATTTTACCAGAACTGCCAGTACTAGGCACAACGCGATAATGGAATTAATAAATTTCATAAGTGCGTCAAATGGTGAAAACTTTTTCATAGTTTATATTGGGAGGTTCCTGTTTCTGGGTACTATCTATTTTTTTCCTGCTTGGAAAAGGAAATCCTTTTCTTCTTTAGTCAAGGTTTCATAGCCAGATTTACTAATCTTGTCCAGTATCAAATCTATTTTGCGTTGGTCTATTGGTTTGGTAGTTTTTTTAGGACTCGCTGCTTTTTTGTTTTTTGATTTGTAAACGGTTTTTAAAGGACTGTTTTTTGTGTTAAATAGATTTGTGAGGGAAACAATTCCATCGGAAAACCATTTTCCTATGTCGTTGTTTTTCATCAATTGCTTGGCGTATACAAAGCCTAAGAGCGCTCCTCCTAAATGGGCAATTGCTCCTCCGTTGTCTACGTTTTTTATTTGTAATACGTTTAACAATACAAATATGGCAGCCAATACCCATAATTCCACACTTCCAATAAAACGAAGGCGTAACGCATAGCGCGGTACTTTAGTTGCAATTCCTATAAAAATGGCCAAGACTCCGGCAGAGGCTCCTCCTAATGCTGCTCCTGAGTTTTCGTTGATATAATTCAAACCTAAAAAAGATAGTCCACCAAAAATAACTCCTAAAAAGAAAAAGTTATAAAATTGTTTGATTGAGTAAAAATCCAAGAAAATACGTCCTATATAAAACAAGACCATCAGGTTCGAGAGTATATGGAATAAGTTTACATGAATAAATGCGTAGGTGACAACAGTCCAAGGTTTGTACATTACTTCGGACGCGTCCGTAGGTAATGTAAACCAATCTAGCATAAAAGTTCTGGCCAAATAAGTGACTAAAAACAAACCTACATTAATATAGATTAACTTTTCAGCYGGRTCAGCTTTTTTTAATTCGTACTGTAAATCACTTAATATACTCATTAGTTATATTGTTTAAATTGATTTTGTTTCCAATACCATGCAATRATAAATCCTATGATAGCWCCTCCAATATGGGCAAAATGCGCCACATTTCCAACGGAATACTTAGTTACACCGAAARATAAATCCCCAGCTATCATTAAAGGTATAAAATATTTTGCTGCTATTGGGAATGGGAAGAACATTAATGCCAATTTTGCATTGGGATATGCTATTCCATATCCAACTAATATTCCATAAATAGCTCCCGAGGCACCTACCGCAGGGGTATTAAATATGGCATAGAATTCGGACAAATCAGTTTCGCTAATAGATGTTAAAATCTGTGTATTATACGAACCTGTATTTAATAAATTTTGAATATCACTCGTAGAAATTCCTGCACTAATAAGCTGGTCATAAAATCCATTGAACTGGTAATAATTTACGGCTGTATAWATTAAWCCWGCRCCYAAWCCAGCRGAGAAGTAAAAGAAAATAAACTTAGATTTTCCCCACATTCTTTCTAAAGGTGTTCCAAATGCCCACAATCCATACATGTTAAATAGTATGTGCATAAACGATTGTTGGCTATGCATAAACATGTGGGTTAAAAATTGCCAAAAACCAAATTCTTCACTCTCAGGAAAGTGTAAGGCAAATAARTTTTGTAAATCAAAACCTAAAAATTGGGGGGCTAAGTATAAAATAACATTTAAAATAATTAAATGTTTTATTACATCGGTGACTCTACTCATGAATTAAATTTTTTGTCAATTTCATCTATGCCCATGGTAATAAATGTAATTTTTCCATAGGGAGATGTGTTGGGGTCTTTACAAGAAAATAGTTTATTAACTATTTCTTCTTGTTCTTTTACATCTAAAGTTGTGCCAGTTTTAATGGACATACTTTTCGCCATACTCTTTGCCAAAATGTCCACTTGACTAAAACTAGCATTGGGTATTTCGTTTTTAATATCTTCTAAAAGTTGTTCTAAAATGATACTGACTTGGCTTTCCGAAATGGTGGTAGGTATTCCTTTTACTACAACTGTTTCATCGGCTATGGTTTCAAATCCAAATCCAGTACTTTCTAAGTCGCTCTTTAATTCTTGAATCACAGCAATATCACTCGGTATAAATGAAAGGCTTAAAGGAAACAATAATTGTTGGCTCATGGCTTCTTTAATCGTACTGTTTTCTAGGTATTCCTCATATAAAATACGTTGATGTGCTAAGTTCTGATGAATCAACACAAGACCTGATTTTATATTACTTATAATGTATTTATTGTGTAATTGATAGGTTTTTCCGCTGGAGTTATCATCTTGTAAAAGTGGTAATTGGGAGTCTCCTTTTTCAGAAATAATGGACATTATTTCTGTAGATGTGCCTTCAAATTCGGTGCTGCTAGGTTCTAAATCTACATATAAACTTTCCCAATTMSCWRYWRSTTYWKKTKTRTRANTRTKYWTTGGAAAACGTGTATTTGGGTCCGATTTAAATGGATTAAAAGTTGGGTCTACAGTGATATTAGGTGTTTTAGGAGTCGTAGCCTCCGTAAAAGTATAAGGCGTTTCCATGCTTGAATCCTTGTTGAAATCCAGTACAGGAGCCACGTTAAATTGGCCTAAACCATGTTTTACTGTAGAGCGTAAAATGGCATACAATGCCTTTTCGTTATCAAATTTTATTTCCGTTTTAGTAGGATGAATATTAATATCTATGGAACCTGGTGGTACCGTTAAATACAAAAAGTAGGTAGGGAAATAGCCAGGAGACAATAATTCGTCAAAAGCACTTGCCACGGCGTGGTTTAAATAGGCACTTTTAATAAACCTACTATTGACAAAAAAGAATTGTTCTCCTCTTTTTTTCTTAGCAAATTCTGGTTTGGCTACAAATCCTTGGATGGTAACAATGTCGGTTTCCTCGTTAATAGGAACCAATTTTTCATTTGTTTTTTTTCCAAATAACGAGACGATTCGTTGTCGTAAATTAGAAATCTTTAAGTTGTAAAGCTCATTTTCGTTATGATACATGGAAAACCCAATGTTRGGGTGTGCCAAGGCTACACGCTGAAATTCGTCTAAAATATGACGTGTTTCGATGCTTGTAGATTTTAAAAAGTTTCTACGAGCAGGAATATTATAAAACAAGTTTTTTACTGCGATTGAAGTTCCTACAGGCGTTGTTACAACCTCTTGTTCGGTTACTTTACTTCCTTCTATTTTTATTGAGGTTCCTAAATCTTGGGACGCTTGCTTTGTTTTCATTTCTACATGGGCAATAGCGGCTATAGAAGCCAATGCTTCGCCTCTAAAACCTTTGGTTTCTAGTAAAAATAAATCTTCTGCTTTTGCTATTTTTGAAGTCGCATGACGCTCAAAACTTAATCTAGCGTCAGTGGTACTCATGCCTTTTCCATTATCAATTACTTGAATCAGGGTTTTTCCCGCTTCTTTTATAATTAATTWTATGTGGGTAGCATCGGCATCAATAGAATTTTCTAATAATTCCTTGGCTACGGAGGCAGGGCGTTGTACCACTTCACCAGCAGCAATTTGATTCGCTACATGGTCGGGTAATAACTGTATAATGTCAGACATTAGAATAAAGTATGGATCTCTAAAATATAGGCTGCGATGCCCACAAGAATGGATATAATAATTGCGAGTCGAAGATTAGTTCCATCTACACCCGCTTTTTTTGTGGCCTTCACCCAATCACTTCTCAGATTGTTTTTAACCAATTCAATCTCATATTCGTCTGCGGTTAAATGACCGTCTTTATTGTACTTTTTTTCTAAATCTGTAATGCGTTCTTTACGCTCGTCATAGTAACGAGGCTTGTAGTCAAAAACGTAATGACTCCGAGACTTAAATAATTTTCCAGTCATAACTAGTTGTTGTAAGTTCTAATTTTTCTCTAATCATCAAAAATACGGAATTTGCCGCGTATGTTCAAATTTTGTGAATAAAATCGCTGTTAAAACTATATTAATACTGCTCTTTCTTTTGAAATTATGTCTAGAAAGTCAGTGTTTTGGATAATGAAATCTTAGGGCTAAGACAAAAAAAGAGAGCATTACCAAAGTAATGCTCTCTTTTCAATAATTGTTTTAAAGCAATTATAGATTTTTAAGAACAGCCATTTTGATAGCTGCTACGGCACATTCTGTACCTTTATTTCCGTGTTTTCCACCAGATCTATCTAGTGATTGTTGCTTAGTGTTATCTGTTAAGACACAAAAAACAATAGGAATGTCTTGTTGCACATTCAAGTCTTTGATACCTTGAGTTACGCCATCACAAACAAAATCAAAATGTTTGGTCTCTCCTTGGATTACATTTCCAATAGCGATGATAGCATCTAGTTCTGGATGTTTTTGAACCATTTTTTTACAACCGTAAATCAATTCAAAACTTCCAGGAACATCCCATTGGATAATGTTTTCTTCCGTTGCTTCGTGTGCTAAAAATGTTTCAATAGCACCTTTGGCTAGGTTTTCTGTAATTTCTGGATTCCACTCAGAAACAACAATCCCAAACCGAAATTGTTTCGCGCTTGGGATTGTTGATTTATCGTATGATGATAAGTTTGTTGTTGCCATTTATTTTGTAGCGTATGTTGCTTTACTAATAAATACTTCAATATTTTTTCCTTCTTCAGAAGTAGGATAGTCTGTTTTGATTTGAGTAAATAAAGACAATGCTTTGTCAAATTTACCTAATTCCAATGCGGTGTTTCCTGCTTTGAATAAGAACAAAGGAGTAGAAAAACCATTTGCTTGTAAGTTGGCAGCTTGGATATAGAAATCTAATGCGTCTTCTGGTTGATTGATATCAGCAAAAGCATCACCAATAGCTCCTTTAGCTGTAGGGCCTAATAATGCATCGTTAGAACTGAATTGCTCTAAGTGAGTAATAGCATCTTTATATTGTTTCATTTTTAAGAAAGACATCCCAGCATAATAATGCGCTAAGTTTCCTGCTTTAGTTCCGCTAAATTTATCAGCAACGTCTATAAAACCATATTTACCTTCAGCACCGTTTAATCCTAGGTTGAATAATGAATCTACCGCTACAGAACTGTTAATTGCTTGCTCAAAATATACTTTTGGAAAAGCCAATTCATTTGCAGCTTCTTTTTCTTGTGGTTCAGCTACATATTTTTGATATGCCATTAATCCTAATATTACGATTACGATAAGTGCAATAGCACCAAAAATTGCTTTTTGATTTTTAATAACCCACTGCTCAGATTTTGAAGCCGTTTCGTCTAATGTATTAAATACTTCAGCCGTTGTTGAGTCTTCTGCAATTGTAGAAGATTGGGCCTTTTTATTTCTAATCTTAGTACCTGTTTTTTTGTACGTTGCCATTATTTTTGTATAATTTGAAGAGCAAAAGTAGGGTATTTTATTGAAAACTAAAAATGCAAATCAGTCTAAATATCAAATAAAAGTAATAATTTTATCCCCTCATAAATTTTCCATGCATTTAAAAAAACTAACCCTTCTTAACTTTAAAAATTTCGAATCCAAAAATTTTGATTTTGACAGTAAAATTAATTGTTTCGTAGGCAATAATGGTGTTGGTAAAACCAATGTGTTGGACGCTATATTTTATTTGTCTTTTGCGAAAAGTTATTTTAATGCAGTTGCAAGTCAGAATATTAGACACGGCGAGGAGTATTTTATGATTGATGGAGAATATCAAGTATTGGAACGTTCGGAAAATGTAATTTGCAGTTATAAAAAAGGACATAAAAAAATTATCAAACGAAATGGTAAAATTTATGAACGATTTTCTGACCATATAGGTGCTTTTCCTTTAGTTATCATTTCACCTGCAGATAGAGATTTGATTGTAGAAGGGAGTGATATTCGAAGAAAATTCATGGACTCAGTGATTTCACAATCAGATTCCTACTATTTAAAAACATTGATAAGTTACACAAAGGTACTTGCACAGCGCAATGCTTTATTAAAGTTTTTTGCTTCCAATCGTACTTTTGATGCCTTAAATTTAAAGGTGTATAATGAGCAGTTAAAATTATATGGTGATAAAATAAATAAAGTAAGGAAAATATTTTTAGCTACCTTTATTCCCATCTTTTTAGATCGATATCAGGCTATTTCTGGTGGAAAAGAAACGGTTGATTTACGTTATAAGTCTCAATTAAATGATACCGACCTTTTAGATCTGTTAGCGGGGAGTGTAGAGAAAGATAGAGTGTTACAATATACAAGTGTAGGAGTCCATAAAGACGATTTGGTTTTCGAAATTGATGGGTATCCTATAAAGAAATTTGGTTCTCAAGGACAACAAAAATCGTTTTTAATTGCCTTAAAATTAGCGCAGTTTGACTTTATTAAAGAGCAGTCCAATGTAAAACCTATCTTATTGTTGGATGATATTTTTGATAAGTTAGATGATTTAAGAGTTCAACAAATTATAGAATTGGTAAATCACGACCATTTCGGACAATTATTTATTAGTGATACGCATGCGGATAGAACTGAGGAGGTGGTTAAAAAAACCAACCAAACATATAAAATATTTAAATTATAACATAAAGAATGGCGAAACGGAATAAGGAAATTTTTTCTATGAAACACATCATGGGACAAGTTCTGAAAGAGAATAAATTAACAAAAGGAATTCAGCAGTTAAACGCACAAGATGCTTGGGGAGATATGATGGGCCCAGGAGTGGCTACTTATACGGAAAGTGTCACTATTCAAGGTAAAACACTTATAGTTAAGTTAACATCTTCTGCTTTGCGTGAAGAGTTGAGCTATGGAAAAGCCAATATTATAAAGATGATGAATGATGCGTTGGGAGAAAAGGTGATTTCCAGAATAATTCTAGGATAGCTATTTATTTAAAGCACAAAAAAAATCCGTTGAGCAACTCAACGGATTTTTTTGTGTTATATAAAGGATGTTATTAAAACATCTCTCTTCCAGAAAAATGGAAAGCACCTTCAAGAGCTGCATTTTCATCACTGTCAGAACCATGTACTGCATTTTCTCCCATAGAGGTAGCAAACATTTTACGAATAGTTCCYTCAGCTGCATCCGCTGGGTTTGTTGCTCCAATTAAAACTCTAAAGTCTTCAACAGCATTTTCTTTTTCTAAAATAGCCGCTACAATAGGGCCAGATGTCATAAATTCAACAAGTTCTCCAAAAAATGGACGTTCGTTATGAACCGCGTAAAATGCTGAAGCATCAGCAACCGTCATTTGYGTTTTTTTCAATGCTACAATTCTAAATCCTGCAGCRTTTATTTTGTCTAAAATAGCACCGATATGTCCGTTTTTTACGGCATCAGGCTTTAGCATTGTAAAAGTTCTATTTGTTGTCATTTGTAATGTTTTCAATGTTTAAAATCGTGCAAATATACCAAAATCTTTAATATGACAAATTTGTATGGATTATATTATAATGTTAAGATGCTTGTTTTCTTGTTTTAACGGGTTTTTCAAGGTCTATATACTTGCTTATGGCTMGCTAATAATTGATTGTTTTTCCCGCGTATTTCAAATTTCACGCTGTTTGTCTCAAAGTTAAACTTAAGTATTCCAAAACTTTTAACAGCTACAACAGGTGCTATTCTGTAGGGGTTTTCTTCTCCTTTAAAGCTTTCGTAGGAATGCGTAAGTCCACTGGAAGTGAAATCTATTAAAGGAAAAAGTTGTGTGCCTATTTCTTTTTTAGAAAATTCCGAGATATGACGGTCTCCACTTAATATAATAGTGTTTTTTGCTGATGATTTTAAGATTAATGCTTCCATTTTTGCTTGCTCGTGAGGCATAGTTCCCCAGCTTTCAAAGCCGTGTTGTGAGGATAAAAACTGAATACTACTCACGATGATATTAAAGGAGGCATCTGAATTACTCAATGTAGCTTCAAGCCAGTCCCATTGTGCGGTTCCTAACATAGTTCCTGTATTATCCGTAGATGGCAAATAGCGTTTTTTACCTGTCGGGTCCTTAGTTAGTTTTGTTCTGAAATATCGAGTATCTAATACTATTACTTGTATACTATTAGTGCCTACTTGATATGTTTTTGCGTTAAATACACCGGGGCGAAATCTCCGAGGGTCTTGTGAATCTACCCCTAAAAAATCTAGTAATATTTGTTGAACGCTGTCTTTTTGTTCATATTCTACGCCGCCATCGTTTAATCCATAATCATGGTCGTCCCAGGTCCCTAAAACAGGAACGCTTTGGATGAATTTTTGATAGTTTGGCTTGTTTTTTTGAGTGTTATAACTGTTTCTCATCACTTCCATGTCGTCCGTATCCGAATAAACAATATCACCTCCCCAAACCCAAACATCAGGATTATTTCTAGTTATTTCAGGCCATAACGTATTTGCTAGAGATTGGTTGTTACAAGAGCCAAAAGCAAGGGTGAAGTCCGATGAAAAATAATCTTCGCTTTTCTCAATTGTAATTGATTTCTTTTGATTGCAGCTACTTAATAAAAGTAAAACCAACAGGCTTAAGGGTAAATGTCTCATCTTAAAATTTTATTGACCAATGTTCGAACAAATATACGGGCTATTTTTACAAAATTTAGCTATAATTTGTATATTCGCATCCATATGACAATAAACGAAATTAAAGAATTAAAACAATTACTTTCAAGTCCAAAAAACTTGGTAATTGTACCTCATAGAAATCCGGATGGGGATGCTGTTGGTTCAAGTTTAGGCTTGTTGCACTTTCTTCAGAAAATGGGACATAACGTAACAGTAGTGGCTCCGAATGATTTTCCAACCTTTTTAAAATGGATGCCTCAGGCAGATAAGGTCCTTAAATATGATGTCCAAAATAGACAGTCTAAAAGAGCGATAGATGAAGCAGATTTTGTCTTTCTATTAGATTTTAATGCATTGCACAGAACGGGAAGTGATATGCAATCGTATTTGGAAAAATATAAAGGTGATTTTATTATGATAGATCATCATCAAGAACCAGATGCCATTGCTAGATTTACTTATTCGGATACGAGTATATGTTCTACCTGTCAAATGATTTATCATTTTATAGAAAAATTAGAGATGGTGAGTCTTGTAGATCAACATATTGCTAGTTGTTTGTATGCGGGTATAATGACGGATACAGGCTCGTTCCGTTTTGCATCTACAACAAGTACCACACATAGGATTATTGCTGATTTAATTGATAAAGGTGCAGAAAACGCAAAAATTCATAATCAGGTATATGATACTAATTCTATTGGTCGCTTACATTTATTAGGTGTAGCCATGAATAATTTAGTGGTGATTCCGGAATATAATGCGGCATATATTACGATGACGCGTAAGGAGCTAGATGCACATGATTTTCAGAAAGGAGATACGGAAGGTGTTGTGAATTATGCATTATCCGTGAAAGGTATTGTATTAGCAGCTATTTTTATTGAGGATCCCGATCAAGGAATTATCAAAATATCTTTGAGGTCTAAAGGCTCTTTTTCAGTGAATAAATTTGCACGAAACCACTTTGATGGTGGAGGGCATGATAATGCATCTGGAGGAAGAACGGAGCTTAGTATTCAAGAAACTGTAGAAAAATTTGTAAGTTTATTACCTCAATATAAAGATGATCTAGCTRCTTCTTATGAAAACTAAACTATTTTTAATTCTAGGTTTTATGTTGGTAGCTATGTCATGTAGTGGTCCAACGGCAAGAAAACCCATCAGTAAAAAAACGAATGTGTTTTTGAAAGAATCTGTGAAGTTAAATAGAATGTTGAATAGTCGTGAAGTGTTGTTAATACAAAATTTTATAGCGAAAGATAGCGTACATGATTACAAAGAATCATCGTTGGGGTTTTGGATGTCCATTTTAAATGTGAATAATTCTGAAATATATCCCAAGACGGATGATATTGTGACGTATAGTTATGAAGTTTATAATCTTAATAATGAGTTGCTGTATGCGAAAGATAGTCTACAGGTAAAAACGCTTAAAATAGATAAACAAGAGCTTGAAATTGAAGGGATACAACAAGGTATAAAATTAATGCAAGAAGGGGAGGATGCTGTCTTCTTATTTCCATCGTTTAAAGCTTACGGATTAGTAGGAGATGGGAATAAAATTGGCGTAAATGAACCTATAAAAGTAATAGTAGAATTAATAAAAATCCAAAAATAAGAACAATGAAAAAACTACTTGTAGCCGTTATGGCAGTAGCAACATTAGCATCATGTAACAATGGTATTAAGAAAGTATCAAGCTTAAACAACGAATTAGATTCTGTTAGTTATAGTTTGGGTGTAGATATGGCAAACAAATTAAAAAATGGTTTTCCAGAGGTGAGTAAAGATTTATTGGTGCAAGGGTATATTGATGCAATGGATTCAGTGAAATTATTAGTTCCTAAAGAGGGTATTGATAACCAATTGAGAATGTATTTCCAAAAAGCACAGCAACGCAAGCAAGAAGAGGCAGCAGCAGCAAAATATGGAAGTGTTAAAGAAGAAGGAATTAAATTTTTAGAAGAAAATAAATCTAAGGAAGGTGTAATTACTACGGATAGTGGTTTACAGTATATTGTATTAGAAGAAGGATCTGGAGAAACTCCTGATGGACCTTCTGCAAATGTAGAAGTACATTATCATGGAACAACTCCTGATGGAACCGTTTTTGATAGCTCTGTAGATCGTAAAAAATCAATAAGTTTTGGTTTAAACCGTGTAATTAAAGGATGGACAGAAGGTGTTCAACTAATGAAAGAAGGCGCAAAGTATAAANTTTTTATACCACAAGAATTAGCGTATGGAGCCAATGCACCACAAGGTGGGTCTGGTCCTATTAAACCATTTATGCCGTTGGTTTTTGAAGTAGAATTAATCAAAATTAATAAATAGATGAAAGTCTTAAAAAGTATTGCACTCGTGGCTTTGGTAGTTTTTGCATCTTGCAAAACTGCCAAATACGCTGATTTGGAAGACGGTTTATATGCCGATGTTCAAACCAATAAAGGAGATATTTTACTGAAGTTGGAATTTGAAATAACTCCGATGACTGTAGCAAACTTTGTTTCGCTTGCTGAAGGAACGAATACCAAAGTTCAGGACTCCTTTAAAGGGAAGYATTTTTATGATGGCATTAAATTTCACCGTGTAATCAAAGATTTTATGGTGCAAGGTGGTGATCCTACAGGGACAGGTTCAAGTGGACCTGGCTATAAGTTTCCAGATGAATTCCCAAAGGATGCGGACGGAAAATTATTGTTGAATCACAATAATCCAGGTGTATTGTCAATGGCAAATTCTGGTCCAGGAACTAATGGAAGTCAGTTTTTTATCACTCATAAAAACACGAGTTGGTTAGATGGAAAACACACTGTTTTTGGAAATGTAATTATTGGACAAAACATTGTGGATACCCTTGTAAAAGATGATTATATCAATAAAATCGATGTGATTAGAGTAGGGAAACTTGCCAAGAAATTTAATGCTGCAAAAATTTTTGAAAGTAAAGTAGACGATGCTTTTAAGGCCGCTGAAAATCAAGAAGACCTTTTAGATAAGGTGGCATCTACTACCAAAGCGGAAATGCTACACTATGAAAAAGAGGCCAAAGAATTAAAATCTGGTTTAAAATATTATRTTTTAAATTCAAAAGAAGGWGCGAGACCAAAAAGAGGAACAAAAATTTGGGTGAACTACGCCGGGTATTTTAGTGATGGACGTTTGTTTGATACTAGTTACAAGGAAATAGCTGAAAAATATGGTGTGTATGACGCAAAGCGTGATAGACAAAATGGATATGCCGCWTTTGAATCNKKKNTATAGTGATGAAGCYCGTTTAATTCCTGGTTTTAAAGAAGGCTTGCAACAATTGAARTACGGTGAAAAAGCMATGGTTTTTATTCCTTCTCACYTAGGRTATGGAGCSCAAGGAGCRGGKAGTGTTATTCCTCCAGRTACGGACTTAGTTTTTGTTGTAGAAATATTAGAAAAAAAGTARAGAGGTGTTAGATTCAATTTTAGAAAATGATATTGCACTTTTTTTATACCTAAATAATTTAGGAACTGTGCAATGGGATRGCTTTTGGTTGTTTATGACCAATAAGTTTAGTGCTATCCCATTGTATCTAGTGTTGTTRTATTTGACACATAAAAATATAGGATTGAAAAAAACAGCGGTTGCTGTTGTTTTTATCTTATTATTGATAGCATTGTCAGATCAAACATCGCAACTATTTAAATATGGTATAATGCGTTTAAGGCCCTGTCACGATGGTGATTTGATGGATTTGGTACGGTTGGTAAAAGCGAGTTGTGGAGGGAAGTTTTCTTTCTTCTCTGCGCATGCAGCGAATTCAGCKGCTATTGCAGTTTATTTTGGATTGCTGTTAAAATCGTATTATAAGTTTATTTTTACAGGCTTGTTAATTTGGGCGGTAATTGTGGGCTATAGTCGTATTTATATTGGAGTTCATTTTCCTGCAGATATTTTATTTGGCTTTTTCGTAGGGAGTACTTATGGAGTTGCTTTCTATTATATGGCTAAATTTGTATTCAAAAGATTCAAGAATCAATTAGCATAACGTTTGGGAARCTTAGCGTTATAGTTGWTTTAAAGCATAAAAAAAGACGATTGRAACATGAAGTTTCAATCGTCTTTTTTTTTAGAGTACYAGTCACTTATTTATTATAAACGGCTGCTTTATTAAAAGGGTTGTATACAATTAAGAAGAAAATAATACCAAAACCTAATTCGTATAATTCCCATTTTCTGCTGGATGGCATTATGGTGATTATTGCAGTAAGGCTTAAAAATGCAATTACTTGACTCCATGTAGCAACGGGTACAGAAAACTGGTTAAGAAAGGTACGTACCCATTGTAATTTTCTATATAAAAAAGGTACTATTAGTAAGTATATCACTAAAACTAAGGTTAGGATTTGGCTAAAGACTATTTTATTTACTTTTTTTCCATTCACCACCATATTGTGTAAGTTGGTTTCTCCTTGAGCATTGTTTTCTAAAAAATACTCGGAAGATTCAACATTAAAAATACGTTGTCCCCAAGATATTTCCTCGCCTGCWCCRAATATAAAAACTARGATAAGTACAATCATACCAAATTTCCACAAGCCTTTCTTAGAAGCCCATAATTTGAATAAACGGATACTTGTAAGTACACTAATTGCAAATAATACAACAGCGGTTGCAGATTCTGCTAAACCATCTTCTGCTGCGTATACAGTATTAAAATAGGCATCGTTTGTAAACGAGAAATAAGCGCCAATGATTAAAATAAAGGCTAGTATCGTATAACTTATAATTTCGAATCGTGTAATTGGGATGAGTTTCATATTATTTAATTTGAGGCAAAAATACAATTATTTTGAAATTATAAAGTAATGACAGATGAGTCTATTGCGTTGTTTTGTGATATAATTGTGATTAAATACGTCCAATTCTCTAATGTTGTATCCTTTTGGTATTTTGGATCTAAATTTGTTCAAATCATTCATGTTCACTAATAATCCAAACGATTCGTCTGTAGGAACGGTAAAWRTTTCGTTTTTATAAATGGTTTTTAAAATTCCATCGTAGGCCCAAATAAGTTCTGGAGTCACTTTTGAAAAAGCATATGATTTTATGTGATGCTGGTTTTCTATCTCTTTCAATTGCGCAATGGAATTAAATGCTTTATTTGTATTCCATGATTTTGTCAGTGGTAATCCAAAGAAAAATACACTAATCATAAAAGCAATGGTAAAATAAAACACATGTTTAAATTGCTTGTTTTTCAAGTGAATCAAAATTAATATTCCGATGGAGAAAAGAGCTGTTCCCGTAAGGATTCCTGAAATCCAATTGGGATTTATTGCGTTTTTTAGCAGTAGGTATATCCCTACTGGTGATGCAATTCCAATGAGTGCAATAAGACCAAAAGAAAAGTAGACAGGTAGCTGCTCTCGTTTTTTAGTGAAAGTGCTAAAATGTACTATTAAGTAATTAATGTATATTCCGGTATTCATTGCTAAAGGAAGTAATACAGGCATTAAATAGCGCGCTTTTTTTTCGGGTATGCAGGACAGTAAAATAACAGCAATCATTGTCCATAAAAAAGTGAATTTATATTGTTTTTTGTTGCTTGTTTTTTTAGAAATATACGGATACAATAAKCCGATAAAAGCAGGTATCGCCCAAATTCCTGATTGTATAAAAAAGCTCCAGTAATAATAAAATGGACGTACATTATAACTGCTCCAATTCCCAGTTTCTCGTTTTGCTATGGCTAAAAAAGTAGTAGGGTCCTCAAACCTCACATATAAAAACCAAGTTGCGCCGATAATAATTAAAGTGATTAGCGTAGCTATAAGTGCCAGACTTTTCTTTTTGATATTTACATATTTAAAGGTAATTCCATAGGCTATTAAAAAAGGTAATAACAGGGCAAACATGGAAACAGGACCTTTACTTAATATGGAACAGCCAATAAAAAAACCTGCAGCAATTCCATTTTGGACCTTTTTTTTATCGGATTGAAATAAATCAATTAGAAAATAAATAGCAATAAGCATAAAACCATGTGCATAAATATCCCATGGTCCTTCAWTWRWAATGGNCAAATAYSKRTMASRMSKTAWCYGYGNTYAANACMGNNYWYKMWKCTNAYSYYRYTYYKYGANWKYWAWYTKYWKYSWKRTKMRWYMYATRGATGYACCAGAGATAAAWACAAACAAYGCTGCGGGTAAACGTAGCGCCCATAAACTATTGGCTCCAAAAATAAGCCCAGAAAAAGCTGTCAACCATGTAGGTAAAGGTGGCTTTTGATAGCGAGGTTCTCCATTCATGGTCGTTAGGATCCAATTATTATCCTGAATCATTTCCCTGGAAGTGATAAAATTTCGAGCTTCCATAATAGTAATATTAGGAATATCTAAATGGATAATCAGCATTAAAAACACCACTAAAAGAAGGGTGAGTATTGGTCTTTTTTCTATGATTTCGAACATGATTGTTTATTTAGAAGCATTAAATTACGTGTGTATATAAACAGTCCCATAATATGTCCTACAAATAGCACCGGGTCACGTCTAATAATGGCATAGATTAAAATTAGGGAGGAGCCTATCAAGCTCAACATCCAAAAACCGAAAGGCAAGCTGGATACTTTGTTTTTTTCTGAATAGATCCATTGATATATAAATCTAAAAGTAAATATAATTTGGGCTACAATTCCAAGTGTTAATAACCAGAAAGGAATGTCTTTGTTTTGGAATAAATTACTTATATCGTAGGTGTTATTGTTGTAATAGTAAATGATTAATAGTGCAGGGAAAACACATAAAAACCAACGTATTGATTTGGGCATTTTTTGCCATTCTCCTTGTAGTTGTAGGTTTCTTATGTATATGAAATAGGTGAGTGTTTGCCCGAGCATTATGGAAAAATCGTCCCTTAAATAACCATAAACAAATAATAAAAATGATGCCACTAAACTCAGTTTCCAAAAGAGTGTAGGCGTCAGTACTTTATTACTTTTTTCTGATAAAATCCACTGTAAAATTAGACGTCCAGAAAAAAGTAGTTGTGCGGAAAAACCGATGCCATATATTAACCAATCGCTCATTATCCTTTTGTTGCGATGCTATAATTAATGTATTTTTTCTTCATCCATAAGTAGGCAAAACAATCCATTAATGGACCTGCTAATCTATTCCAAACTCCGTATTTAGCTTCTCCTGCAATACGAGGGAAATGTTGTACAGGAATTTGTTTGATCTTTCCATTTTGTAATAAAATCATGGCAGGTAAAAAACGGTGTAATCCTTCGAACATAGGAATGCGTTTTGCAAAATCAGTTTTTATTACTTTTAAAGGGCAGCCCGTATCATCCATACCGTCACTTGTAAAACTTCTACGAATTCCATTAGCAATGGTAGAAGACATATTTTTTACAAAAGAATCTTTTCTATTAGCCCTAACACCAGTGACAAAATCATTTTCAGAAATATGTGGTAATAATAAGTTAAAGTCTGACGGAGTTGTTTGTAAATCTGCATCTATATATCCTACTAATTCAGTTTCACAGGTGTTAAAACCTGCTGAAATAGCAGCACTTAAACCACAGTTTTTTTCAAAAGAGAGGAAAGTGAAATCTTCTGTGTCCTTGCAAATAGTCTCAATTATTTGCTGGCTATTGTCAGAACTTCCATCATTTACAAATAATACTTTTGTCTTTTTTGAAGCTATTTTAAAATAGTCTAACATTTCACGTTCAACACGTTTTAAATTGTCTTCTTCGTTATATACAGGGATAATGATGGTAAACTGGTAGGACATGTATTATTTTTTAATTTTATTGTTTTTGATTAGCTCTCTGATATTAATCCCATTGCGATGATGTTATCAAGAGGAAATTAATTTTGCTGTGTCAAAAGTAATTAAACTCTGTTAAATGGAGTCATAAATTTAAATGAACTATGCTAAAAGAATAAGATTTATGTCRAAAACGKCTGATTAATTGTTATTTTAAGGAACTATTTCACAATTGAATGCAACACTTAATTTTAATCCTCGTCTTTAGTATAGATGAACTAATTAAATGGATCCAACTATCATTAAACATTTAAAAATAATTGAACTGTGTAAACAACACAATGCAAAAGCACAAATGCAGTTGTACGATTTGTATTGTAATGCTATGTTTAATGTCGCTTTACGGTATGTTCAAAACAGTCAAGATGCTGAGGATGTAATGCAAGATGCTTTTGTAAAAGTGTTTAAAAAATTACATATGTACCATGGTGAAGTTAGTGTTGGGGCATGGATAAAAAAGATTGTAATCAATCAAAGTATCGATTATTTAAAGAAAAAAAGCTTAAATATTGTACAATTGGATGCTTATGAAAACACAATTCCAGTAGTAGATGATAATTGGGATGTGGCACCAGAAATATCTAAAGAACAAATAGTAACATCATTATATAAATTAAAAGAAAAATATATGATTATTCTGAGTTTGTACCTGTTTGAAGGATACGATCATAAGGAAATATCAGAAATTTTATCTATCTCGGAGGTGTCTTCTAGATCTCAGTTACATCGTGGTAAAAAACAGCTAAAAATATTATTAAAACCCTATTTATATGCAAAATGATATGAGAGAGTTAATGAGGAATGGGCATATAAAAAATGTGGAATTATCCAAAAATCATCGTGCTAATTTTGAAAATAAATTAGGTAAAGAGGTGAATAATACACCTGTAAGTATGTTGTATTGGGGGAAAATAGCCGCGTCTATCCTTGTAATTGTAGGTCTCGGTTTAGGCTTTTATTTAAAAGGTGATATTGATAATTTAGAGACTGTTAAAAGAAATAAAATTTCAAGTTTGGGYGAAATYTCKCCTGCCTTTCAAAATATAGAAAATTATTATCTGGCTAGTATTAACACTGAAATTGCTAGTTTAGATTTTACTAATAATCACCAATCATTATTAAATGGGTATTTAGCCAAAAATGATGAATTGTCTAGGGAATACCAACAATTGTCGTTGGAGTTAGAGTCTGGAGTGAGTGAAGCCACAATTACTGCATTGATTGGGAATTTACAATTGCGATTAAAATTGTTAACACAATTAAAAAATCATTTAAAAGAATTAAAAATTCAAAMAAACAAAACAAATGAAACAGTACAAATTTAAATATATTTTCCTRGTCTTATTAGCAWTTAATAGCCTAMAYGCTCAGGAATATAGCAATAAGAAGAAAGCGTCYTTTAAAGTATCAAAGAATGCTGTTTTAGTAATTGATGCAAGTTATACTGATATCATTATTGAAACATGGAACAAAAATACCGTTGCCATTGAAGGAACAATTACGGTAATGGGTCTTGAAAAAAAAGAAGCTAATGAAATAATGAAAAATTGGAATTTCGAAGCACTTGGAAATAAAAACAAGGTGCAGATTACCTCCAAAAGTAATGAGCGTGTTTTTATTACGGATGTGGCCATGGATTTTGACTTTGGAGATTTCAATTTTCCAGAAATTGATATTGACTTGGAGGCTTTGTCTAAAATTGAATGGAGGCATATAGATATTCCTGAAATAAATTTTGAGGAGCTTAAAAATCTAGAAACTCATAATTTTGAAA
>NVSD01000030.1 GCA_002401105.1 Flavobacteriaceae bacterium
TGCCATTGATACTAGACTGTTTGATCGTGTGAGTGCTACTTTTGAGTATTACAGCAAAAACACTTCGGACTTATTGTATTATGTGGATTTACCAGCCTTATCAGGATATAATGGTTATTGGGAAAATGTAGGTGAAATCAAAAATTCAGGAATTGAAGTAGCTCTATCTGGAGATATTATAAACACCAATGATTTTAAATGGAATGTAGATTTTAATATCGGAATTAACAACAACGAAATTATTGAGCTTTTCGATGGTCAAACAGAAATTCCACGTGGAAACAAGATTTTCAAAATTGGAGAAGACCTTAACTCTTGGTACATGCGTAAATGGGCAGGTGTTAACCCAGAGGATGGAACTCCACAGTGGGAAAAAGTAGATTCGGAAACTGGAGAAATCACCAAAACAGGTAATTTTAACGAAGCTACCAGACAACTTGTAGGAAATGCAAGTCCTGATTTTATTGGAGGTTTTGCTACCAATTTAGAATATAAAGGATTTACTTTTGGAGCTAATTTTAGTTTTGTAAGTGGTGGAGAAATTTACAACAGCTCTCGTTCTTTATATGATWCGGACGGTTTATACCCAACGTTTAATCAACAAGTATTGGCTGATGGATGGTCTAGATGGGAAAAACCMGGAGACATCGCTACACATCCACAAGCTATYTAYGGAGGAAATAACAACTCCAACAAAACATCGTCTCGATATTTAGAAGACAGGAGTTATCTAAAACTTAAAAACATCACACTAGGATACAATTTACCTAAAAGCTTATTGAATAACTTAGGGATGAGTAATGCCCGTATTTATGTATCGGCAGACAATATATTAACTTTTACAGATTACTCTGGAATGGATCCAGAAGTAGGTGGTTTAAATGGAGACACCACCACATCTTACCCTGTACCAAAACGTTTTGTAGTTGGTCTTAACTTTTCCTTTTAATCATTAAAAAACAGAAACAGATGAAAAAATTAATCATATTACTTCCTATTATTGGAATGCTTTTCCTCTCTTGTGAATTAGAAAGGAACCCTTACGATCAAATAGCCGTAGATGAGTTATTTGAAACAAAAGGAGCTTTAGAAACGGCTACTTTAGGAAATTACGCTTTATTAAAAGGTAAGAATGGCTTGGATGGCTGGAACGATCAACTACACCGTTTAACAGAATACCCAGGAGATAATATTTCCTTGAGCGGAAGTACTTCTGACCCTTTAAACTTTATTTACAATTACAGAGCCATTACTACCAATGGTAGGGTTGCAGATTTCTGGAACGATTCTTATAAAGTGATTGTTGGCTGTAATGTAGTCATTGAAAAAGCTGCAGAAGGAGAATCAGACGAATTGGATCAATTGATAGGAGAAAATTATTACTTACGTGCTTTGGTGTATTTCCAAATGGGAAATATTTTTGGACGTCCATACAATCAAGGAGGAAGTAATTTATCCGCTCCACTTAAGTTAACATCAGACGTAAATGATATTCCAGACCGTCATACGGTTGAGGAAGTTTATCAACAAGTGATACAGGATCTTGAAAAAGCGGAATCATTGATGAACCAAAACAAAACGGCTACTTATGCTACTAAGGAAGCTGCACAAGCATTACTTTCTAGAGTTTATTTATACATGGAAGACAATGTAAATGCAGTAAGCTATGCAGATAAAGTGATCCAATCTGATCGCTACTCTTTATTAGGGAACGAGGCATTTAAACGTATGAATTTCTTAAATCCTCAAGAAAGTTCTGAAGCTATTTTTAGCATCACTTTAAATAAAGAAGCAGATTTACCAGGACAATGGGACGATTGGTATACCGTAGGATCTTTATACGCTTCTATCGAAGGTAGTGGATGGGGAGAAATGTACGCTTCTAGATCTTATTTAGAGTTGATCAACCAAAACAAGGAAGATGCACGTAACTCATTTATCGAAGCACAATATATTGAAGAGGATGCTTCTCTAAGAAAGCCTTGGGTATTATGGGTAAATGACAACTATGAATACGAAACTAGGTTGACTAGCGAAAGCGGAGGGGTCGTTACTTTTACAGAAGGAAGTACCACTTTTACTATTGAAGAAGAAATAGTAAATGGAAACACCAAGTATTTTTTCACGTCAGGGAGCAACAAACAATATGTTGATACTGGTTTTGAAATGCCAAAACGTAATGGGTTTCCAAAATGGTTTATCATGAAAGCTTCCTTACAAGAAGGCAGTGTACACTTGTGGTCTCCTGCAGTATCTAGATACTCTGAAATGTTCTTAAATAAAGCAGAAGCTTTTGCTAAAAGAGGGATGGATCAAGAAGCCTTGGACGAAGTAAATACCATTAGAACTAGAGCAGGTATCCCAGCCTATAGCTTAAACGCCCTTCCTACAGGAAAAACAATATTGGATATTGTATTAGAAGAAAGACGATTGGAATTTGCCTTTGAAGGACATCGTAAATTTGATGTATTCAGAAATGGAAGAACAATGGACAGACGTTATCCAGGTGGACATTTATGGGGTGCAAATCCTATCTATGAAATCCCTGCAACACATAATAGAATTGTAGAATTTTTACCAGAAAAACAAATTATATTACAACCTGGTTTGATTCAAAATGACTAAAAAACAATGAATTATTTGAATTCTGAACTCATCAATAAGATCATTAATAATAATTTGGTTAATACATTTTTTTACCAATATTAGAATCGATAATTAGACGTGAGTTCCAAATAGCAATAGCCCCGAAAGGGGCTTTTGTTTCAATAAAATAAAAACAACTTGTAATAAATCTTTATATATGGACCTGCATTTTTTCAAACACTTAATAATCATTATTGTATGTTATTGCATTACATCTTGCCAATCGTCCATAGACAAATTAAACACAGATACTCTTTTTACAGAAGTGCCAACAGCAGTAACGGGAATCACTTTTGAGAATAAAATTCTAGAATCAGAAAAACTACATTACTACAAATATTTATACATCTACATAGGAGGAGGCGTTGCCGCTGCCGATTTTAATAATGACGGCTTAGTGGATTTATTTTTCACTTCAAACATTTACCACAACAAACTTTTTTTAAATAAAGGAAATTTCGAATTTGAAGACATAACCATCAAAGCAGGAATNAAAAAAAGGATAGGTTTTGACACTGGAATTTCTATAGTAGACATAAATAACGATGGTTATTTAGACATCTACATAAACAGAGCCGGATGGTTTAAGGATGAAAAAAAACTAGCCAATATGTTATACATTAACAATGGCGATTTAACATTTACAGAACAGGCAAGTGACTATGGTATTGCAGACAGCAACCGATCCATTAGTTCTACCTTTTTTGATTATGACAAAGACGGAGATCTAGACCTATTTATTTCAAATGCTCCCGATGATTATAGTATCTCAAGTAAAATAATTGACTTTGAAAAAATAAAAAACAGCTCTAAAACCGCCCAACTAAAAGGCAGTGATGTGCTGTATCAAAATAACGGCAATGGTTTTTTTACTGATGTAACAAAATCCGCTGGAATATCACCTGACATTGGTTTCGGCTTGCACGCACAAGTAGGTGATCTTRATAATGACGGATGGCTAGATATTTTTGTTTCTAACGATTTTGTGACCCCCGACTTTGCTTATTTAAATAATGGTGACGGTACCTTTACCGATGCTAGAAATGATTTATTCAAACRTTTATCATTTTACAGTATGGGGAGTGACATTGCTGATATTAACAACGATGGACTTACCGATTTAATGGTATTGGACATGAGTCCGGAGGATTATATCCGATCTAAAACAACGATGGCAATGATGTCTGCCACAAAATTTGACGAAATGGTTGCTAACAACTACCATCATCAATACATGCATAACTCCTTACAATTAAATAATGGCAACGGTACTTATAGCGAAATTTCAAATCTTGCAGGTGTTGCTCAAACAGACTGGAGTTGGTCCACCCTTTTTGCTGATTTTGATTTAGATGGCTACAATGACATTTATATTACAAATGGGGTATATAGAGATGTAGTAGATAGAGATGCTAACAACACCATTAACAAACTAATCAAAAGTCAAAAGAAAAATTTAAAAGAAGCAAGTTTCTACGAGTTTTCACAAATGCTACCTCAACAAAAACTCACCAATTACTTTTTTAAAAACAATCAAAATTTAAGCTTCGAAAACACAACTAGTACATGGAGTAATGCGAAGCCTACATTTTCTAACGGTGCTATTTATGCCGATTTAGACAATGATGGAGACCTAGACATTGTAGTAAATAACATCGACGAAAATGCTACGGTACTGAGAAATAATGCTCGAAAAAACACCTCAAACAACTATTTACAAATAGCATTCAAGGGCTACAATAACAACAAAAAAGGAATTGGAACTACGGTAAATTTACACTTAGAAGACCACAGTATACAAACAAGGCAATTGATCAATAACCGAGGCTATTTATCATCCGTTTCAAACAAATTACATTTTGGTTTGGGAAATGTGACCCATGTACCCAAACTAGAAATAATATGGCCAAATGGAGATATACAGTGGMTTGAAAACGTAYAAAGYAATCAACTTCTAGATATTATTTACAAGAGCCCCTTAGAAAAACAAAACAGCGATACGTTAATTAACAATCAACATCTATTCTCAAAAACTACATTTAATTTCGAACATAAAGAACACTTATTTAACGATTATAAAAAACAACTTCTACTCCCCCATAAGCTATCACAAACAGGCCCYGCATTTGCAAAAKCAGAYATAAACAATGATGGTTTGGAAGATCTATTTATMGGTGGSGCTCATGGAGAACCAGGGCAACTAATCCTTAATCTACCATCGGGAGAGTTTCAAAAAAAGAACATACCTAGTTTCATAAAAGACCAAGATTTTGAAGATGTTGCTGCTTGCTTTTTTGATGCAGATAATGACGGTGATCAAGATTTATATGTAGTAAGTGGAAGTTATGAATTCGAAGAWAAMTCGATGCAGTTACAAGACMGATTATACCTTAATGATGGCAAAGGGAATTTYAGTAAAGCCRTCAATGCGCTGCCTAAATTCTATGCAGCAGGATCCGTTGTAAAAGCAGGTGATTTTGACAAAGATGGAGATCTAGACCTATTTGTAGGAAGTAGGATAATYCCAGGTAAATATCCGTATGCTCCTACAAGCTACCTTTTAGAAAACACCAACGGGAACTTTAAAATTGTCACCGAYAGCAAAGCTCCAGAACTTAARAAMATAGGCTTGGTTACTGCTGCWGAATGGGCAGACATAGACAATGACCACGACTTAGATTTGATTGTTACTGGAGAATGGATGGGCATWGAAGTTTTCGAAAACAACCATGGTARCTTCACTAGRTCCAACWCGTATAAAACACTCCGAACAAATACAGGCTGGTGGAATACCTTAAAAATTGAGGATATAGACAATGATGGAGATGTAGACATTATTGCGGGAAACTTAGGTCTTAACTCTAAATATCACGCTACTAAAGAACAGCCTTTTCATGTCTATACAAATGATTATGACAACAATGGAGTCGAAGATATTATGCTTACAAAATATTAYAAAAACAAACTGGTTCCCGTTCGAGGAAAAGGTTGTACTGCGCAGCAAATGCCCTTCCTAAAGGATAAAATAAAAACCTATAATGAATTTGCACTTAACGACATATCTGGGATTCTAGGAAATACTTTCGAATCCTCTTTACATCACCAAGTCACCGAATTTAGGTCGGGAATTTTTATCAATAACAACGATAAAACCTTCTCCTTTTCCCCTTTCCCAATCGAAGCTCAAATTGCACCTATTAACAGTATCATTTTTGAAGACATAGACGGTGACGGATTTAACGACTTATTATTAGCAGGGAACAATTACCTATCCGAAATAGAAACCACGCGATCGGATGCTGGAATTGGAGTTTTTTTAAAAGGAAACGCTGCGAGTAATTTTGATTTCATCCCCAATCAGACAATAAATTTTTATGCAGACAAAGACACTAGGCATATGACCTCTATTAAAACTTCAAAAGAACAAAAAATCATAATTATAAATWWTRAKWCYARNCMTSNGGCAWNCNAWRKTGARAMCTTYYMTNCTACAGAAAAAACACACAAATAACATGAAACATCTAGCAACTATTATTACCTGTCTTAGTCTATTAATTAATTCAGCCTGTGAGAAGGACACTGACGACTCAAAACAGCAAGAAACATCTCCTATAGACATCCCAACAATGGACATCTCCATTTTAACGGCTGCTAATAGTTGGGTGTATAACAATCCCGAAAAAACCAACTTAATAATCACCGACAACGGCATTAAAAATTGGCAACAAAAAGAAACAAAAATACGCACCTATTTCCGCGTTGAAAAAACGGGAATAATTCACATAGGGATTAAAGCAAAAGTATTGAGTGGGAGTTCTAAAATCAAGGCAACATTTAACGGAGAGTCCAAGGAAATCACCATCAGCAATACAACATTAAAAACCATATTTATAGGAACTTTTAATATTGAAGAAGTTGGCTATCACTTTTTGGAACTACAAGGCATCAACAAAAGCGCTAGTCAATACGCAGACATCACCAAAGTCCTTCTTGGAGGAAAAGCAACCACAGGTAACAACTATTTTGTTAAGGAGGATGTGTATTGGGGACGTAGAGGACCATCGGTACACCTGAGTTACGAAAAACCGTCTGCAGCAAGTGACATTGTATGGTTTTACAACGAAATGACGATACCTGAAGGAAAAGATCCTATTGGCTCTTATTTTATGGCCAGTGGTTTTGGCGAGGGATATTTCGGAATTCAAGTAAACTCTGAAACAGAACGCAGAGTCCTATTTTCTGTTTGGAGTGCCTTTACAACAGACGACCCAAATCAAATACCTTCCGATTATAAAGTAACTAAAATAGCCAATGGTAATGGTGTTACCGTACAAGACTTTGGAAATGAAGGTTCCGGATTGCAAAGTTTTAAAAGATTTAATTGGAAAGCAGGAAACACCTATAAATTTCTATTAAAAGCAATTCCCTCTGCCAATAACAGTACAGWCTATACGGCTTATTTCTTTGCTCCAGAAACAGGAACATGGGAACTTATTTCCAGCTTGAGAAGACCTAAAACAACGACCTATTTAAAAAGGCCTCATTCTTTTCTGGAAAATTTCGATCCTTCTATGGGGGATGTTAGCAGAAAGGTTGAGTACACAAATCAATGGGTATACGACACAACAAATACATGGTATCCTATAAGTAAAGCCAAATTCACCGCTGACGCTACTGCAAGAAAAGATGCACGGTTAGACTATGCCGGAGGAGCTGAAAATGGACATTTCTTTTTAGAAAATTGTGGCTTTTTCAGTGAACGCACCACTATAGATTCAGAACATCAAATTGAATTAAACAATACCCCTCCCAGTATAAATTTCGAAAATTTACCCCTTAAATAATTTTATTAACTCAAGGAATCGCAAGCTCTAAAAAGTTGCGATAAAAAATGCCACTCACTAATTTRAGTGGTATTTTTTTATGACTACCTCCTATTGAAATATCACCTGTTTTTATAATAAAAACCCATTTTCAATAATGTTTAGGACTTTCCTCTAATAAAAACTCAAAATCTCCTTCCCTCCCTCCTTCTTCTCAATAACTTTAAGGATTACAGAAACGGTAAACACACCTCCATGGTAGACGATATTTTTAGCAAACATTCATTTTGAATCCCCAAAACAGGAATAAAACAAGCCGAGATCAAATTCGAACTAAGAATTAACAATAACATCTCTCTTTTTTAATCGCCTAAATACAGAAATATAAGCGCTCAAAATTCAGCGTAATTAATTATTTATTTTACGGTAGAAATATCCCCCGAAATTAAAAAAAACACTCGCTGAACGTACCATTAAACTCCCATAATGCTGGATTAAAAAGAATGATTCTAATACTTAAAAACACTAATTTTACATAGTCAATACACGCCATAATTAAACGTGTACTGATCAAGAACTAATTGTCTACAATTAAACATAATAACACATGAATAAAACAACATTAAATCCATTGGCTAAATTAATAGGTATATGGAAAGGAAATACAGGAATAGATCTCGCTCCTAAACCTGAAGAAGATGAAAACAATCCTTATTATGAAATATTGACTATTAAACCCGTTGATATCGCCATAGAGAATGCAGAAGAACAAGAATTAACAGCTGTTGAGTACCATCAGGTAGTTAGAGAAAAGTCGAATGACAAGGTTTCACATAGCGAAACTGGTCACTGGATATGGGACAAAGACAATAATATGATTATGAATGGATTTTCGATTCCTAGAGGTGTTTGCGTATTGGCAACAGGGGAATTAAAAGCGGTAGATGATCAACTAACATTCAGTGTTTTCGCTGACGGAAATAATGACCACGGAGGGATTGTGCAATCGGCATTTATGCAGAAAAAAGCCAATACCAAATCGTTTAAAAGAACTTTTGAAATCAAAGGAAATACGTTGAGTTACACACAAGAAACAGTGGTGGATATTTACGGAAAGGTTTTTAGTCATATCGACGAGAATGTATTGACGAAAGAAGGGTAAAACCTCCATCAAAAAGAGTCAAAGTCCAAAAAGACACTGCCTCTATATTACATAAGCCCCTCAAAACTTAGTTTTAAGGGGCTTTTTGATTCTTAAAATATACGTTTATACAAATACATGCTTATGGCACCCTAAATTAAACCACTTGCAATATTATAGCCTTGAAAAAACTGTCACCTTTTGAATAACTCCTATTGAAACTAAAGACATGCCTTTCGTTTTTTACTAATTTAGGTGATATAGAACTTCAATTTGACAACCTAATAAAAAAGAAAAAGGTAAAATTATTTTGGTTGATCTTTAGGCAAGTTGATGTGCTCCTTGCAAAGCCGAAATACCCTATTTAAAAAAGGTTATAAAAAAGAATTTGATACTTCAAAATTTACAGTGGCTGTAATTTCTATAGACACAAATTATAAGGCATGGAAAAGGGCTTCCAAATCAGAAAACATTGATTTCCAAAAACATAATTACATAATTTCAAACTGGAAAGAATCCACGCTTTACCATAAATATAAAATTAATAGTATCCCTCGTTATATACTATTTGGTCAAAACGGTAAGATTATKRWTKMKKRTRYAMYMARMMCWARWARWRMASCKMKAMAAWSRMKWWWMKCWWWAAAMAWMMATWWMMRMWRTCWWYAAMGTCYAAAGAAACAAATAGAAATTAATTAAAAATAACAATTTTATGAAATCCCCCTATTTTRCTTTACTTCTACTATCAATCCATTTCATCGGATTTTCACAAAACAAAWTAAAAGGTTCGTTTAACTACAAAATCACGTATAAGCAAACCTATAAAATAGATTCTACTASTACAGAGAAACCAAGATCMGAACTTATGATTCTCTATTTYGGGGAACATCTTTCTATATTYTCAAGTCGTGCAAAAACATTAGCCAATCCAATGGTAATTAGAGGTAATTCTGGACATACCGCTAGATCAGCAATGACCAAATTTCATTATGAAATTTTAAAAGACAACCGAACCAATAAATTGTATTTCACCAAACAAATTCCAAAAATGCAGGATCGGTTTTATTATACGCAAGATAAAGAGCTTTTTAATTGGAGTATCTCAGAAGAGACAAAATTGATAAAAGGATACAAAGTACAAAAAGCKACTTGTTCATTTGCAGGGAGAGATTACAYWGCDTGGTTCAGCCCTGAAATCCCAATTGCTGAAGGTCCWTACAAATTTAATGGCTTACCKGGSTTGATCTTAGAAATTTATGATACGGATAAAGACTATGTATTTGATTTTATTGGYCTCAAAAAATTATCMCCTAARGTTYCCTTTAAAATCAATTTAAAACAATACGTAAAAACAACACAAGAYGATTTGCGAGATCTCTGGTATAGATACCGTAGAGATCCTTTTACCTATGCCAACAGCCCAAATGTAAAAATGACTCCAGAAAATCACAAAAAAGAAGTGCAGTTATTTACAGAAATGTTGGAAAAAGAAAATAACACAATCGAACTAAGATAATATGAGGTATTTTAAAATTTGTACATTAGTCTTATTTTCTATCACTTTTTTAAAAACCCATTCCCAATCCATAATTTCTGGGACCATAAATGATGAAAATGGACAGCCCTTAAGTGGGGCTACTGTAATAATTAAAAAAGACAACAGTAAATCTATATTGGCATACGATATTAGTAATAATAAAGGTTTGTTTGAAACGAACGTAAAGGATCTATCCGATGTATTAATTTTTAAGGTCTCCTATCTAGGCTATACAACCTGGATTAAAAACATCCCTAACAAGAAGCAGCAACTTCAGATTCAATTGTATCCCTCCACAGAAAACCTTAAGGAAGTATTTGTACCAATTCAAAATATCCGACACTATGGAGATACTATCAGTTATTCGGTTTCCGCGTATAAAGACCAAAAGGATCGCGTAATAGCAGATGTAATAAAAAAAATGCCAGGCATAGAAATAAGGCCTAGTGGGCAAATACTTTACCAAGGAAATCCTATCCAGAAATATTATATAGAAGGATTGGATTTAATGGGAGGACGTTACAATTTGGCCAATGAAAACATTTCGGCAGACGATGTCTATAAAGTACAAATTTTAGAAAACCACCAACCCATAAAAATGTTAGACAGTTTGGTTTTTTCAGAGCGTGCATCTCTTAATATCAAATTAAAAAAAAACATTACTATTAGTGGCAACGCACAAATTGGTCTAGGAGTCTCTCCATTACTCTGGAAAGCAAAGATTACTCCTATGCTATTCACAAAAAAACGGCAGGCAATAATAAGCTACCAGAGTAATAATACAGGAACAAACATCTCCCGCGAAATTCGAGATTTTTCCTATGATAGTTATGGAGGGAATTTTAGCATAAGAAAAACAAATTGGCTAGGCCTTTCTCAACTTTCCAAACCGCCATTTACAAAAGAGTTATGGTTAGATAACAATACACATTTGGCATCTGTAAACACGCTACAGAAAATGAATAATGATGTCATTTTAAAAATAAATCTTTCCTATTTAAATGACAGCCAAAAGCAATATGGAAGTTCCTATAGTCGTTTTTTTACACCTACTGACACCATCGATTTACGAGAAAAAAAACAGAACAACGTATTCATCAACGTACTGCAAAGCAACATAATTATAGAAAAGAACACTAAGAAACGTTATTTCAAAAACAATTTAGAAATTAACAGAGATTGGAACTCTGAACATGGAATGCTACAGCTCGACGACACAAGTATAGCTCAGAAATTAAGTAATCCATTTGTTGCAGTTCGCAATAAATTACACTCCATAACAAGCCTTGGAAAACAACTCATTAATTTAGAATCTAATATAGGATACACAAAAACCAATCAAAATTTAGAAGTATCCCCTGGGCAATTCTTAGCTGTATTAAATAACGGAGCCCCATATACCAGCATGCATCAAGTCCTAGAATCGACCCGTTTATTTACAGATAATTCTGCAGGTTTCACAAAGGCCTGGAAACAATTTACGTTTGTTCCCAACATCGGTTTTTCCATACTACAACAACAATTAAACAGCGACCTTTTATTGGCTGACAATCAAGAYSCAACTGAARATAATTTCAAAAATCGACTCGAATATTCTATTTCAAAAACGTATTTAAAAAGCACGATACACTATGAAAGTAAGGATGAAATTTGGAATTTGAGGATAGAAACGCCTATTTCACTATTAAAAATCAAACTAGAGGATGAAATTTTTACGCCACTTAAAAAACTAAATCGATTGGTTTTTGAACCCAATTTCTATTTAAAAAAGAAATTAAATGCGTTTTGGRAAAGCAGTATTTACGCAGGTTTGAAATATAAMTATGGCGACCTTCAGCMTTCATATACAGGATATATRCTRACRAATTACAGGAGTTTAAAACGGTATAACACACCAATTTCACAAMAGGWAACTCAAACTTACAAYGGATCTATATCCTATCGAAATCCACTAAAACAATTTTTTATTAAAGGTGCYTATTCCTTTACGCGTATAAAAAGAAACTTAYWATACAGCAACTCCATAGAAGACAATGGTGCTATTATTTTACAAGCCATTGAAAGTGATAATTTTATTAACTATAACAATTATAGCTTGGGTGCTAGTAAATATTTAAAAAACATAAAAACGACACTAAAATTAAATGCGCGGTACAATCAATCAAATCGAGTGCAACTTCTCAACAACACCTTCACAAATGTAGCACACAATAATACCCACTTTAATGCTAGCATAGACTCCGCAATTTTTAGCTGGCTGAGTGCACAATATGCCACAACCTTTTCTGTTTTTAAAACTTCCTTTGAAAAAGTACAACTTCAACAGATAGCAACAAATAAACATTCCTTAGATCTATTCTTTTACTTAACAAACCGTCAACAGATAAAGTGCAATGGCGAATATTACTATAACTCTCTGTCCGAAGAAAATACTTCTAATTCATTTTTGAACCTCAGCTATCAATATACTTTTAAAGAACCAAGGATTGATCTGAATTTGAGTTGGAATAATATATTAAATACCGATGAGTTTGTAAATATATACACGAATGAATTTTCCTATGTTGAAAGTAGTTACAAACTTAGACCATCTCAAATATTAGCGAGTATTAAATTTTCATTTTAATACCAATAAACTGACATCTAATTTTATCTCAATAAAAAGAAATCCCCAATTGGACTCTCTTTTTTCCACTTAGCAAGTCTTAGTAAGTCCATTATTCAATAGAATTAATGAAATGACTCACTTCTACTTCGCTCAGCACAAACATCACTACACAAAAAACAACGCTTGGTCTTTAGTTTTTACTAACTTAGCGGAGACAAAACCCATATCAAAACCTCAAAATTATGACGAAATTATTTTCGACTATTTTATCCTCTTTAGTAGTATTGGCATTTTCCTTTTCAGGTAAAACTCAGGAAAAAACAGCATTACAGACAATTAATTTTGACGACTATTTTATTAATAAAACCTTAAGAGTTGATTATACCATTGCAGGAAATTCAGAAACTCGATTTGTTAGTTTAGCCCAATTAGTAGAAGAAAGAACTTGGAGTGGTCCACGAAAAAATATGTTAAACTCATTGAAATATGGTTTAATGCAATATAAATTATACGATTCTGTTTCAAACAAATTGATATACTCGAAAGGCTTCAATAATTTATTCGTGGAATGGGAAACTTCTGATGAGGCAAAAAACCTAAACCGAAGCTTTTATGAAGTCGCTACATGCCCATTCCCTAAAAAAACAGTGAAATTTGTTTTACAAAGACGAAATAAGACAGAAGACACTTTTGAAGACCTTATGAGCATTTATGTGAATCCCAATAATTATTTCATCAAACGGAATAATACTATGACATTCCCTTACAAGAAGATAGTGGACGCGGGAAGCAGTACCGAGAAAATTGATATCGTTTATTTGGCAGAGGGTTATACCAAAGAACAAATGGACAAGTTCCACCAAGATGTCAAACGATTGAACAATTATTTGTTCGAGAAAGAACCCTTCAAGTCACAAAAGTCAGCTTTTAATATTTGGACAGTAGCGTCTGCTTCCCAAGGACAAGGAACTGATATCCCCGGAGATAATGTTTGGGCTAATACTATCTTGAATTCGAATTTTTATACTTTTAATAGTGCAAGGTACCTCACTACTTTCGACCAGAAATCCATACGGGATATTGCCGCTAATGTCCCTTACGATCATATCGTGATTTTGGTAAATCATGAAAAATATGGTGGCGGTGGTTTTTTAAATTATTATTGCATGACCACAGTTGACAATATAAAATCTAGCCAAGTATTTGTACATGAATTTGGGCATTCATTTGGTGGCTTGGCCGATGAATATTTCTCTTCATCAGTGGCAGTAAACGATTTTTATCCAGCATCTGTAGAGCCCTGGGAACCAAACATTACCAATATGGTGAATTTTGACAGCAAGTGGAAACACATGATAGCTAAACACATTCCTGTACCAACGCCACTAACTAACAAATACAAAGAAGCTTTAGGAGCATTCGAAGGTGCAGGATATACTGCAACAGGTATGTGGCGACCAATGGATCATTGTATTATGCGTAGCCTACATATAAAACAAACATTCTGTCCTRTTTGCCAAGAAGGAATAAAGAAAGTAATTTCGTCTTATATGGATTAGCTCGATTTTTTACATAAAAATCACTGCTCCCCAAGAATAATACTTGATCCCTCCCTTCGACTTCGCTCAGGATAAACTTCTCGCCTAATTAAACACGAGTCTGTATTATCTGAATTTTCGAGTGGAATTTATTTAGAAGTTTGGCAAGAACTAGCGTCCGCCTCAGGCGGATAAATGAGCCCTACAAAAATCAATATTTTGAAATTTTCCCCTTAAATTTTAAACAAAAAAAAGCTCCATCTTTATGATGAAGCTTTCCGCTTTAGTAGCGGGGACTGGACTCGAACCAGCGACCTTCGGGTTATGAGCCCGACGAGCTACCTACTGCTCTACCCCGCGATTTCGAGTGCAAATATACAACCTTTATTTAGTTCTCGTTGATTTTGGGTAATTACTTTGCACTTTACCTCCAAATATTATCAAAAGAATCCCCTAATATTCAATTTCGCTTGATTTTTAACTTGATCAGGTCGGTAATTCCATCCAAAACAGCTCCGGTAGGACACAGTAGTCGACACCAAATCATCGGATAAATTATAGTAATTCCGACAGTACCTACCGCCACCATAAACCAGACACCTAGCGTAGCCCAACCAAACAAATCAGGGAACAGCTCAAAATTACTCCAATTTCTAAGTCCTAATAACACTCCTGTTATTAATACAATGGCTATGGTCAATCTAATTTTATAAATCCAAGCATTGGGAATAAAGAATTTTCTACGTGCATTTTTGGGACTAACCTTCATAATCAAACGTTGCACATTTCCAAAAGGGCAGACATATTTACAATAGGTATTTTTTCCCCAGATTGCCCCTAGTAAAACAAACAATGCGTACAAACCAACCAATGAAGAGACAGAGGTCCCTACAAAAGGATGTAAAAATGAAATGTAGGTAAAAGAGTTGTTTAGAAAAAAACCAATGTATATCACAGAGAGTACATTCATAATCAGTACTGTTTTTTTTGTCTTTTTAAACTTTCGTTGCAAGGCAAATGCAAACAACAGAAAAATCACCAAACAATGAAACATCCACATCTTATTAAGAAAAGCAGCGAGGCTAAACCTATTCACTTCGTCAATATCCGCATAATTAGAAACAGGATAAGGAATCCCCTGTGTAACCAAGGCGGATACGGTACTAGCCATAGCCTCTGAACTTAAAGTAGCACCTGAAACAGCATCCAATTCCTGTGCACCATTTTTTATAGTTACTTTCTCAAATTGCTGGTAAAAACCAGCCCGTTTAATCGTCGCCAAATAACTTTGAGTTTCTTTGGAAGAAACATGTATAACCTCTGTGATATTCCCCTTATCATCAATAAAAATCCCCATATTAATAAGTCCGGCATAGCCCCTAATATTAGGTACAATATCAGTACTTTCAAGGTAAATCCGCTGTACAGCAGTCAAAGAATCCACTACACTCACAAAGTACATGCTACTTGACGGAAGTAATGTTGCTTTTTCTGTTGCATAGCAAAACTGCTGGGCATGTTCTAATAGTTTCGCACCCAATTCAGGTGATAATCCAGGATTATCTTCCACCGCTGCTATAAAACCATAAAACTCAGGTACCGACTCTTTTAAKWMWWSRASRYYWTKWCCAAWTYSAAYTKCTWMTTYTMWWKTARGWGWTWNAAAWKANGGCTTGAGTATTTTTACTATCTACCCCGTCCCCTCCTACCAAAATAGGAGCAGAAAATTTTGTTTCAATCGTTTCTAAACTCAATATTTCCACCCCGTGCAACAGCGGACCATTGAGCCAAAAATAAAGAAAAATGACAGCAACAATTGTTGTTGCTATCATTTTAATTTGTTCTTCTTTTACAAAAAGTAAGACTTTTTTCATGCTACAATCCTTCTACAGTATTATTAGCTATATCAATCACCCATTTATTTAAATTATCATCCGGCAAAATAGCATCTTGTGTATACACTACATTTCCCGTCATCTGGTCCACTGCAGTTTGTATGATTTTATCTTGAAAATACGGATCATTTGCCACTAAAATAGGGACTACTATCACATTATCTTCTAGTTTTTGTAACTGCTCAATACCTTTTACTGTAGGCTCAGAAGAATAGCCAACCAAATGTCCGCACCATGAATAAGCAATACTTTCATGACCTGTCTTAATTTTTAGGTACTTCCCAATTTCATCCACCATTTCTTCCCATTGTTGATTGTATTTTGCATCCCCATAAGCTACTAATAGCACCCCTTCATTATCCGGGTTTGTACTCAATGCTTTTACACGGCGTTCAACGTTCTTTTTAAGAATGGTTGAATAATCCAATGGAGGCGTAATAGTTACGCGCGCGTTGGCTTTATACACTTCAATTTTTTCTTTACCAATCATATATTCTTTGGCTTTCGGATCTGCACTCACACCCAAAATAACTGGAATATCATGACTGTAATGAGAACTTACCGTTAAAAAAATTGGAACCACCACAACTTCATCATAGCCTTCTGCATCAAATTCCTTCATGCGCGTAGCGATAGACGGTTCTGTATATTCCATAAAAGCCGTAGACACTTTACTTATTTTCGGGTTTGACAATAACTTTTCTTTGACATCATCTTCGACATCTAAAAGCATTTGACGCCAAGATTTCGCCACAGAACCATGATTAACTAGGAGGATTCCTATCTTTTTTTCAGTAATTTCATTAGTTGCCTTATCTTTTGATGAAGGAGCACATTGTAAGAATAGCAATGTACTTAACAGTAAAACAGAGAATTTGATTGTTTTCATTTTAATAATAAATTTTAGTTAAAAATATATTTTACAAATATATTATTTTTATTCAGTCTAAATAAAGATAATTCCTATATTTGCGTAAAATTATTTATTATTTAGACTCATTATTGATAATGAAATATATTAACATCCTTGCGCTATTTTTTGTCCTTGCCAAATTAACTGCACAGCAAACATCAGAAAACCCAATTAAGGTTTTACTCGACAGCACAAATATTACCACTTTAGAAGAAGTTGTAGTTACAGCAACACGAACAAAAAGACAAGTATCCTCCTTACCCCTTCCAGTTTTACTGATTGGCAAAAAAGAACTGGAACAATCCAATACAAAAAGATTGCACCATTTACTAAATGAGCAAACTGGATTGATTACCATTCCAGATTTTGGAGGAGGAGAAGGCATCCAATTACAAGGACTTGATTCAGAATACACCTTAATACTGATAGATGGAGTTCCATTAATAGGTCGTTCAGCAGGTACACTCGACCTCAGTAGAGTCACCGTAGGAAACATCAAACAAATTGAAATTGTAAAAGGAGCCTCCTCAAGTCTATATGGTTCTGAAGCCCTAGGTGGCGTAATTAATATAATAACAGATACTCCAACGGAAGGTTTCAAATCGACGTTAGATTACAGTTATGCAAGTAATAACAACCACGATACAAGCATCGATATTGCTTATAAAAAGAATAAGTTTAGCATTGCCACCTTTGCCAATAGATACAGTACTGATGGATTTGATTTAACGCCAGATGATGGGTTACAAACCATAGATCCTTTTAGCAATTATACATTCAGTACAAAAATAAAATACACCTTAAACGAGGATACTGACTTAGTYATATCGGGACGTTATTACACACAAAACCAAGACTATGTAGCTTCCGAAACTATCGAAGGGATTGCCAAAATAAATGAATGGAATTCTCGCATAAAACTTACACATACATATAATAAGCACTGGAAAAGTTACCTAGACTTTTATGCGACTAACTACCAAGCAAACGAACAATTAAATAACAAYGATGGAAGTCTATATTCCAARAGYASYTATGACGAATTATTATTAAAACCCGAATACAGACTTATCTTTACCCCAGGTAAAAAAAACACATATATCYTAGGAATAGGAACTAATTACGCAAGYCTCAAACGAACAGATTTCTCAACAGACCCCATATTTAATGCTCCATACCTCTACACCCAGTGGGACGGAAATCCAACTRAAAAACTGAATTTAATCATAGGMGCACGTTTTGATTACCACTCCAAATACGCCTCGCAGTTTAGTCCAAAAATAGCCGCACATTACAAAATAACTTCTCAGRTTTCTGTAAAAGGAGCCATCGGATATGGTTTTAAAACCCCWGATTTCAGGCAATTATATTTTGACTTCACAAATTCRTCCGTCGGCTATACGGTGCTCGGATACAATGCAGTAGCTACAAAAATACCAGAAATGGACGCACTAGGATTGATTCAAACGATACAAGTGCCACTAACTGATTTCCAAAATGCTTTAAAACCTGAAAATTCAATAAGCATAAATATAGGAGGACGTTACAGCCCTACAACAACCTTGTTTTTTGATTTAAATGTATTTAGAAACAACATCAAGGATTTAATAGATACCCGTGTGATAGCCAACAAAACAAATGGACAAAATGTATTTAGTTATTACAATGTAAATAAGGTAGTCACAGAAGGAATGGAATTCAACGCTACATTTAAACCTTCCAACCAATTAAAAATAAGTGGTGGATACCAACTTTTGTTCGCTAAAGACAGTGATGCTTATCAACAATTTAAAAGAGGTGAGGTTTATGCTCGTAATCCTGAAACTTTGGAAACATTCAAGTTAAAGTCAAGTGATTATATAGGTTTGTACAACAGGTCCAAACACATGTTTAATTTCAAAATCTATTACAGTATTCCTTCATGGAAATTAGACACGAATTTCAGATTCACTTACCGTAGCAAATATGGTTTATACGACAGTAACTCCAATAACTTCCTAGACACGTATGATGATTTTGTAGCTGCTTACTCCATCTGCAATTGGGCCGTGAATAAAAAGATAGGAAAAAAACTTCGAATCGGTTTTGGAATTGACAATCTATTCGATTTTACCAACCCACAACATATCAATAACATCTCAGGACGTATTATATACACGACATTAAATTATCAATTWTAACTAAAACAACAATTACATATTATGAAAACAAGTAAACTATTCGCTATTCTAGGTCTTTTTATTGCAATTACTTCCTGTACTAAAGAGGATTCAAATACGGAAGCAATCCTACAAGAAGGAACATTTAGCAGGACTTTCGAAGTACAAGAAATCTTGCAAAGAGCTTCGTATACCATTGGTCAAGACAAAATATCCTATGCCTTATCTGGAGGGTTTGCAGAGACGAGCTATGACATTCTTAAAAATTACTATTCAGAAGAAGAGCAACGCTGGGTAGGACATAGAGAAAGTAACGATGCCTATTATGTATTGTTTTTTAAAAACTATAATGAAAACGAAGTGACCGTATACAAAAAACAAGTCGCTTCCTTAGAAGAAGGTAAATCTGCAGCCATTCCATCAGCGGATGACACAGAAAACTACGGATGGAATCTGTACCAAAAAGACTTGCCAATCAGCGGGAAATATAAAAATTTACAGGCCCAACAAACTTCTGATTACACAACCAATCCACCAACAATTACCGGGGATTACATTAAATTTTCCTTTGAAAAAGGAGCTATAACTGAAGGAGATGATTGGGACATTGCATTTAGAGGCACTACTCTATTAGTGAATGGTGGATCGGCTACTGCAGATGACCAACCTGAAAGATCTGGAAAAGGAGCTGCTTATATCGCAACAGGAACCATGGCGGATATCAAAACAGCAGACACAGGAATGTTTGCACAAGACGATTCACAAGACGGTTTAGCCATCACAACCGGTTCTGGAAATGGATGGTACAATTACAATCCTACTAATCATGCCATTTCACCAATCGCTGGAAAAATTATTATCATAAAAACAGCGGAAGGTAATTACGCAAAAATGGAAATCTTAAGCTACTATAAAAATGGTGATTCTTCGCAAGGTTCACAATATTATACATTTAATTATGTGTACCAACCTATCTCAGGGGAAGCATCGTTTTAGTACCTAAAAAACAATCNCCCCCTAATCAAGAAACAATTAGGAGGATGATTATACCAATTACAATCCAAAATAACCGATACAAATGGTCACTTGGAAATGTAATTGGTATTACAGGTAGCTTTGATTMTTTTTGTTAGTGTTAGTCCCTCGAATTTAATTCTATTAAATCGAGGGATTTTCTTTTTTTTGATAGATTACTCTTCCATAAAAGGACAGAACTTGAAAAATCATTATTTAGCCCTAGACACCACAGAACCCAGTATATAAATCGTAGTAGCAGGAGTCAATTTAAATTCACTCACAACAGTAAAAACAACTAACGATACCAGAAGTTATAACACTCAAAATGTAGCAAGAATGACCATAAAGCAAGTACCTAATAGTCTAGCTATTGCAGAAGTATAGAAATTCATCATTTTTCAGTCTAATTCAAAAAAACTACTGATAACTCTTTTTAAATGTTAGAGGTGTCATCTTTATTTTTGATTTAAAGACTTTAGAAAAATAAGCATAATCTTCATATCCCTGGTTCAAAAACACGAAAACAATATTGGATACATTGTCAAAAAGGTAAAAGCTGAAAGATTAAAGTATTCTTTTTTTGTTAAATCACCTACCGTAAAACTTCCACAATACGAGAAGAATCTATTCTGTTTACGGATTCTTAGCATCTAAATAAATTGTAGATCAACTTCTAAATCCTGTCATAAAATGGTCTAATAATAGCTTATACCAATTACAATCCAAAATAACCGATACAAATGGTTTGTTTTTTGTTTTATCGTTGTTAAAAAATAGAACGATAGCTCAGGCTATCCTTAGGATTATACCAAAAACAACCCCAAATGACCGATATAAATGGTTTGTTTGGTGTTTTATCGTTGTTAAAAAACAGAACGATAGCTAAGGCTATCCTTAGGTTTTTCGCCTAGTTAAAACAAAAAACAATTCCATTTCTAAAACGACTTTCGGAAATGTATTTGGTATTATCGCCTAGCTAAATCAAAAAATAATTCTATTTCTAAATGGTCACTTGGAAATGTAATTGGTATTACAACGCAACATGCAGCTATAAAATACTGATTTAACTAACTCGAGCTATTAATTGCAATCACTTAGAAGCTCACTTTTTAAAGACACCACTCATTTAAATCATARAAAARAAGGTTTTTAATTTCACAAAAAACAACCCCAAGTTCAGAATTTTTTGTATTTTCGATATTAACTATTAACTAAACAAATACATAATTGCCTAAATTATTTCATAAAGACGAATCCGTTTTTAATGTATTATTTGAAGCAGTCTCTGAGGGTGTCATGGTTGTTGATGAAAATCAAACAATTGTAGCAACCAATAGAACTGTAGAACAAATTTTCGGATACACTAAAGACGAATTACTGAATCAGCATTTAAACACCTTAATTCCTCCGAACTATCATTCCGTTCATGGAGGGCATTTTGACGAATTTCACAAAAAGTCTTCACAAAGAAGAATGGGGGGAAATTCAGAACTATTTGGGGCGCATAAAAACGGAAGAAAAATCCCTGTAGAAGTTGGATTGAATCCTTTTCAGATAGGCAATAAAACTTTTGTAATGTCAATTATTATAGACATTACAGATCGAAAAAAACATGAACTTGAAATACTTGACTTAAATTCTTTACTAGAGAAAAAGATTGCCACTAGAACCCTTAAACTTCAGGAAGCTATTGATGATTTAAAGAAAGAAATTAAAAAACGATTAAAAACTGAAGCAGAACTGAGTAACTCTCTTAAAAAAGAAAAGGAACTCAATATTTTAAAAACTAAATTTTTATCGCTTGTATCTCATGAATYCAAAACACCTTTRAGTGGCGTAWTAAATGCGGCTATATTGGTAGGAAAATACAAACATACTGACATGCAGGACAAAAGAGAGAAGCACCTGCTTACCATTAAGAATAAAATTCATTATTTAGATGGAATTCTAAATGATTTTTTATCTATCGAAAGGCTAGAGTCTGGTAAAGTCACGTATAAACTGAGCGAATTTAAGCTGATTAAAGTTGTCAATGAATCTATTTACAATGCCAACTTGATGCTTAAAAGCGGGCAACATATTGTTTACCCAAAAAATATTGACCAAATTAGCTTATACTTTGATGAAAAAATATTAGAATTAATAATCTCAAATATTTTAAATAATGCCATCAAGTACTCTCCTGAAAACACTAAAATTGATTTTAAAATTCACGCTACATCCGATCGTTTGTTTTTTGARATAAAGGATCAGGGAATAGGAATTCCATATAAAGATCAGGAGCATATTTTTAAGCGCTATTTCAGGGCTGAAAATGTCTTGACCAATCAAGGAACTGGAATTGGATTAAACATTGTAAAAAGTCATTTGGAAAGTTTAGGCGGTAGTATTTCGTTTATAAGTCCACCAAATGAAGGAACCATATTTTTTGTAGAACTACCATTAATAAATAAAGATGAAAACAATAGTACTCATTGAAGACGACACAGTATTAAGAGAAACTACAGCTGAAATTTTAGAATTGGARAACTATAAGGTTTTCACTGCTTCTAACGGATTAAAAGGAGTAGAACTKACAAAAAAAATTGTTCCAAATCTTATAATATGYGATATTATGATGCCTGTAATGGATGGTTATAGTGTTTTTGAAACCCTTAGTAAAGACACAAAAACCAACCGTATTCCATTTATCTTTATGTCGGCCAAAACTGAGATTACAGACATTCGCAAAGGGATGGATTTAGGAGCTGATGACTATCTAACCAAACCTATTAGTGAGGAAATTTTACTYAGCGCTATTGACAGTAGGCTCGCAAAAGTAGCACTCTTACAAGAAGTAGAAACTGCTGAAAATTCTTCTAAAAAAGAAGAAGCAGAAAGTGAATATGGTGACATCAACACTATTAATCAATTGAAAAATTACTTTTGTGATTCTGGCAAAACCAAAAAATATAACAAAGGAGAAACCATTTATGACGAAGATAGTTACTCAAACCATATGTACCTGATTTAYAAAGGAMAAGTTAAAAGYTAYAAGCTCCATGWACARGGAAAAGAATTAATAACCTCTATACAYAAAGAAGATGACTTTTTTGGATTTTCATCCATAATGGGMCATTCAAARAATTATGAATCAACTARGGCAATTGAAAATACAGARGTTTTAGTTGTTCCSCGAAGCGATTTACAWAAAATYGTAAAGAAYAGTTATGAACTATCCAATGAAATTTTTCAAATGCTGAATGAAAATTTATCTGARGTCAAAGATCGTCTTTTACAAATGGCCTATGGATCTATGAGGAGAAAAACAGCAAATACCATTTTAAGTTTTATTGAGAAAATGAATTTCAAACCACTCGATAGCATTAACATTTCTCGTCAGGATTTAGCAAATGTTGCWGGTATGGCTACTGAAAGTTTAATAAGAACACTTTCCGACTTAAAAAAAGATGGTATTATTGAGATTAACGGTAGAAACATAAAAATTCTAGACCTTGAAAAACTAAAAAATATTCATTAAAACAAAACATGTTCTAAACTTTTTTTAACAAAACCAACTATTTTTTACTGATTTATGTCATTTATTATGAATGCAACTATAAGTATGTTTGCACGCGTAGTAAATGTTATGAAGAACATATTAATTTTAACGGATTTTTCCGAAAAATCTTGGAATTCCTTAGTCTATGCACTAAGGCTGTTCCAACAGGAAAGCTGTACATTTTATATTTTAAATGCAACCGACATCGAACAAAACACACTTGATGATGTCCAAGGAGAAAACGAACCTACAACTGAGAATAGCAAGCAAAAAAATATAAAAGAAGAATTCGATAGATTTATTGACAAAATCACACACCTGTCCTTAAATGGCACACACACCATTATTCCTCTCATATCTGATAAAAACATTCTCAATGCTACCAGGGATCAAATTAAGGAGAAAAATATTGAYTTAATTGTTGTTGGAAGTGAGGGARTCAACTTAAAAGAAAGGAAAAAACAAAGCTCTATTTCTGAAGAAATCATAACCAAGGTAAAGTGTTCTGCTTTGATAGTACCAAAGGAGTCTTCTTTTCATGGATTGAATGAAATTGTTTTCCCTACTGATTATACAAATATTCATGAAGGAGAATTATTACAAAACATTTCAAAACTCTTAAATCATCACAATTCAGTAACTC
>NVSD01000031.1 GCA_002401105.1 Flavobacteriaceae bacterium
TTCACTGTTTATTCTGAACAAATCTTCCATAAAATTAACAGCCTTCTTTTCAATTCAATTTTTAGTGCAATTATTCTTAGTCAAAATAAATAATGAATTGGATTCGTATTTTTATCTGATAAAATGATTGCAAAATTAGGGAATTTTTTCGTAAGTTGGTCAACTAATAAATTTTTTGTGAACTGTTCGCTCTCATAATGACCGATATCGGCTATTATGAGTTGGTTTTCTGCCTTGTAAAATTCGTGGTACTTTACATCTGCAGTCACGTAAATATCTGCTTTTGCTTTCAATGCGTTTTTAATAGCATAACTTCCAGAGCCTCCTAATACAGCTACTTTTTTAATAGGTCTGTTTAAGAGTTTAGAATGTCTGATTCCTGAGGCATGCATGGTGATTTTTAGGGTGTTTAGAAAATCTTTTTCAGAAACTGCTTCTGGTAATTCTCCAATCATTCCTATCCCTATTTTTTGATTTATATTGTGCAAGGAAGTAATTTCATAGGCTACTTCTTCGTAGGGATGTGTATTAAAAAGGGCTGCTAAAATAGCGGATTCTTTGTGTTTTATATAGGTGACGCTTAACAATAATTCTTTCTCTGTATGCACTGAATTTCTTTCACCAATAGTAGGATTTGACAGGTCATTGCCTTTGAAAGTACCGTTTCCCTCCGTTGTAAAACTACAATTGCTGTAATTTCCTAATGTTCCAGCACCTGCTTCAAATAAACCAGAACGTACTTTCTCAAGTGCGTTAACAGGAACATAAGTGGTTAATTTTTTGATGGTGTTTTGTTGAGGAATTAATACCTTTTTATTTTGAAGGCCCAAAACTTCACATATTTTTGCGCTCACGCCTTCAAATGAATTGTCTAATGCGGTGTGCATGCTATAAATAGCAATGTCATTTTTTATTGCTTTTAGAACAACACGTTCTACATAAGAATTTCCAGTTATTTTTTTGAGTCCGGAAAAAATTATTGGATGAAAACTCACGATTAAATTGCATTTTTTTTCGATGGCTTCATCGACAATGTTTTCCAAGGTGTCCAATGTAATTAATACACCCGTTACTTTTGTCTGAGAGTCTCCAATTAAAAGACCAACATTGTCAAAACTTTCTGCATAATTTAAAGGTGTTAGTTCTTCTAAATWRKWGGTAMKSWMYKYTATWWTSRKYKKSKYRCTGGNTKWKTKKSTYTMTYGWKAWKTYMWWGKWWMTTAWKYTRRMAYKWWKRWYMARMATKGKYTTGTAAATTCGCATTTAGTGGACCTTATTAGAAAAATATTATACCCGTTTTCATTCGTTTACGGAGCAGTAACTGCGGTCAGAAATTGGCTGTACAATCTCGGTATAAAAAAGTCAACCAAATTTAATATCCCTACAATCGTTGTTGGGAATTTGAGTGTTGGGGGGACAGGGAAAACTCCTCAAATAGAAATGCTAGTGCGTTTACTTAAGGACCAGTACAAAGTTGCTGTGTTAAGTAGAGGTTACAAAAGAAAGAGTAAAGGRTTTTTAGTAGCAASTCCCTCAGTTTCTGTAGAAGAATTGGGMGATGAACCATTTCAACTTTTTTCAAAATTCCCTGCWATAATTGTTGCTGTAGATGCAAATAGAGTGCATGGAATTGAACAATTGTTAACATTTGATGATGCTCCAGAATTGGTGTTATTAGACGATGCTTATCAACATAGAAAAGTCAAAGGTGGATGTAATATTTTATTAACTCCTTACAATGATTTGTATGTGGATGATTGTATGTTGCCAACTGGGAATTTGCGAGAAAGTGCTGCTGGAGCAAAACGCGCACAAGTGATAGTGGTTACAAAATGTCCATCCAGTTTAAGTGTAAAAGAACAAGATAAGATTGTTACTAAATTAAAACCTAGCGGAACACAAAAAATATTTTTCAGCACTATTGTATACGAGGAGGAATTGCAGGGAGCACAGGCTTTAAAAATGACAGATTTGGCCGAGTATAAAGTAGTTTTAGTGACGGGGATTGCAAATCCGCAGCCGTTATTGGATTATTTTGATGCGAATAACGTGGCTGTACAGCATTTAGCGTATCCAGATCACCATCATTTTACGGATTCAGATATAAGCGCCATYAATAGGGCCTTGTTAGGACAGGATAATAAAATATTAGTTACAACAGAAAAAGACTACGTTCGGTTAAAGGATAAAATAGCAGACGTATCTTATATTTCAATTAAAATAAAATTATTAAATCATACGAGTGATTTTAATCAAATAATAATCAATTATGTGGAACAGAGTAGAGGAAACCGTTAAGTTTTTAAAAGAAAAAGGAATTAAGGATGTTGATTTTGGTATTGTTTTAGGTTCTGGTTTAGGGAATTTAACGTCAAAAATAGAGTGTTTGGTGAAAATTCCATATAGTGAAATTCCAAATTTCCCTGTATCTACAGTGGAAGGGCATTCAGGTGAATTGCATTATGGTAAACTAGGAGGAAAGTTGGTATTGGCTATGAAAGGTCGTTTTCACTACTACGAAGGATGGAGTATTCAGGAAACTGTTTTTCCAATTCGAGTGATGAAATTGTTAGGAATTGATCAATTGATAGTTTCAAATGCGTCAGGAGGAGTAGAAGCAGATTTTAAAGTGGGAGATATTATGATTATTTCTGACCATATTAATATGATTCCAGAACATCCATTACGTGGCACAAACGATGAACGATTTGGACCTCGTTTTGTAGATATGCATGAACCATATAGTTTAAAAATGATTGCCAAAGCAGAGGAGGTTGCAGCAAGTCTTGATATTCCTGTTAAAAAAGGAATTTATTTAGCCTTACAAGGTCCTACTTTTGAAACACCAGCAGAATATAAAATGGTCAAATTAATGGGAGCAAACGCAGTAGGAATGTCTACCGTGCCAGAAGTTATTGTGGCTAAACATATGGGAATGGAGTGTTTTGGCCTTTCAGTTATTACCGATTTAGGAGTGGAAGGACAAGTAGAAGCTGTTTCTCATGAGGAGGTACAGAAAGTTGCGAAATTAGCAGAAAAGGTTGTGTGCAAGTTAGTTGAGCAGTTTGTTAAAGTGTATTAAATTGTGCATCACTTGTTTTAATTTTGGTATAATTGTTGGTAAATTAGCCTAAAACCCTGAAATATGRAAAAAATGACTTTGGTATTAGTGACACTTTTTATGACTAGCATCATGGCAAGTGCACAAACAACCGAAAAACATGGAGTGAATTGGTTTGACGATTATAGTGAAGCCCAAAAAGCAGCTAAAAAAGAAGGGAAACCTTTGTTAGTGTTTTTTACGGGTTCCGATTGGTGTGGACCTTGTAAATTATTAGTGAAAGATTTTTTTAGTTCAGATAAATTTAAAGATGTAGCTACAGATAATTTTGTGATGTACGAAGCTAATTTCCCTAGAAATAAGGATTTAATTTCAAGTTCTCAAAAAAATGACAACTTCGCATTAAAAACTAAATTTAATGTTGGGAGTTTTCCTACGGTATTGATTTTGAATGCTAAAGGTAAAGAAACGGGACGTGAAAGTGGATTTAATTATATCCACGATACTACCAAACATTTTAATTTATTGGAAGCCGCTTTGTAATCTTCATAAGATTGTGGTGTCCTAGATAATAAAAAAGGTCTCAAGTTTAAAACTTGAGACCTTTTTTTATGTTTTGTTGTTTCCAGTATTTTGGAAGAGTTTAGGGTTAAAGTTAAAGTCCCCAGTCTTTGTGTGCTCTAATCTTTCTTAGTTTATAGCCATTTCTAATTGTCTTAGCTTTTTAATTTCTCCATTATTAAAAGCCCAGTGTTGTTTAAAACTTAAAAAGTCCTCTTGCTTAACTCCTTCGTTAATGGCGAATAATAGAGACGAAAATGCGCCGTGCCCCACCACTAATATATTACCTGTTGTTTTTATTAAATTAAGGCTTTCTAAGGCTTTGTTAGCTCTTTTGTAGAGTGCAGGTAAACTTTCACCTGTTCCACTTTCTATTCCATAAACCAAACCGTCTAACTGTTGAGTTTCTTTATTTTGTATGTCTCCGAAATTTACTTCGTTTAAAAAAGTACTTAATTTAATAGGTACTTGTTGCGTGTGATTAATAACGCTTTGAATTTCAAATGCAGTTGTTTTTGCTCTGATAAGATCCGAACAAAAAATAAGGCTAATATTTTTGTCTTTTAGTAGTTGTGCTGTTTCTTTTGCTTGGGTTTTACCTAGTGACGTTAATGGGCTATTTATAGTTCCTGCAAACTTTCCTACAGCATTGTGTTCACTTTCTCCATGTCTTACAAAGTATATTTTTTTCATATCGTCTAAAATTTAAGTACTACTATAACTGTTGTGTCGCAAAAATACGTTGCTTATTTTTTTAATTTCATGATAATAGWTTGCTTTTTTATGAAATTATTCTTTGGGTTTATAGGGGTTTGGTAATAAGAGTGAATTTTTTAGACGAAAAAACCCGCCAAAAGGCGGGTTTTAAATAATTTAAGAATAACTTTTATTGGTTAATAACTCTAAAAGTAGTTCTTCTGTTTTGTTGGTGCTCTCTTTCGTTACAAGAAACTCCATCAGAACATCTGTTTGTTAATCTGTTTTCTCCGTATCCATTTGCAGTTAGTTTACTAGCGTTAATTCCTTTAGAAATTAAATAGTTTACAACGGCTCTTGCTCTACGTTCAGATAGGTTTTGGTTACTAGTCTTACTACCTCTTGCGTCAGTATGAGATTCAATTGCTACAGCTACACCATTTCTTAAGATAGGTAATAATCGAGTATCAATTAATCCTTTAGCGGTAGAAGTTAACGTAGCAGATCCTAAATTCCATTTGATTGGTAATGGGCTGTTAACTGTTAATTTACAGTCCACTTCTTTCCACGTTGTTAATCCTCCTTTAGTAATTAAAACCTCTTTAGTTACGGTAGAATATTTAGCTGGAACAGAAATTTCATTAGACCAAGCGTCTTTCACTAATTTTCTTCTCTTAAGTGTAATGTTTTGACTAGGACTGTTCGTAGGTACTGTTGAGGCAGCAGATACTAATTTAGTTCTAATCATAGTCTTAGACTTAGATGGATAGTCAATTCGTCTCGTTGTAGCAGAGTTGTAAGCTGTTTTAGTAATAGTTCTAGATTTACCAGAAATGTTGATTTTTCTCGTTGTTGGAGGTGTAATCATCACTCTTTTAGTAAAGGTTTTAACGATTGCAGGAACTATAATCTCTCTAGTAGAAGGAGGAGTTACCATAACTCTAGTTGTATAAGTTTTAACAATTTCTGGAATTGAAATACTTCTAGTTGTAGGTTTTCTCGTCATTACTTTTTTAGTGTAAGTAGCTTGACCACAGTCAGGTTCGTCACATACATTATCTCTTACAACAGAAGCATTTCTTACTAATGTTTGTTGAGAAATAGTAGTGTGTTGTGCAGGAATAGGCTTGTAACACCAGTAACGACAGTCGTTAGGATCACTAGATTCACAGTCAGGAGCAACATCGCTCATTTGCCATACAGCAGTTGCAGCTTTTACTTCGATAGTTTTTGAACTATTTCCGAAAGTTGCAGGAACGACTTTTAAAGTAGTTCCGAATTCCTTAGCGCGGTAAGAAACTTGTTCAGTTCCCCAAGCTCCAGGTACAACCTCTAAACGTGTAGRAGCAGTTTGGCAAACAACAGTTTGAGTTTTAGTTTGGTATACTGCAGGTACAATAACTAATTTTTTGTAAGCTGGTWGTACTTCAATAGTGTAACTTTTGTTTTCGTACACTGCTGGTACAATCTCTAAACGGTAAGAGTCTTCTTCAGTAACAATAGTTTGAGTTTCAGCTCTCCCTTTTGTCGCTTGAATAACTTGTAAACCGTAAGAAGCTTCTTCAGTTGTTACTTGAAAGTTTTCGTTTTCAAATTTGGCAGGAACAACACGTAATGTTTGTCCTTCTTCCTTACCTACAACAGTAAATGTTTCATTTTTGTACTGTGCAGGGTTCGTGCTGATTTTTTTGTATGCTGGAGCTACCTCTACAGTGATAGTTTCGTTTTTCCAAACATCTGGAGTTTTACAACGTACGTAACATTTTCCAGGTTCTGGGTTAGACGGTAAATCTTGAGCCATCACGGTAACGGATGCTGCAAAGATAAAAAGCATACATGAAAGTAAGTTTTTTTTCATTTTCATAGAATTTTAATTAATAATAGGTTGATGTTTAATATATATTTTGGTCTTACTTTTTTAGACACAGAATTATATTAATAGTCACAATTTTATGAGAAAATAGTTTTTTTCTCATAAAAAAGTGAATTCCTATGATAAATTACAATCTTTTATAATAAAGTCCTTTTACGATACCGTCTGATAATCCAATCTTTGGYACWAATATTTTCTGTGCACCACTCCATTTCATGGCGTTTAAGTAAATTTTTGTTGCCGGAAGTATTACGTCAGCTCTATCTGAATTTAAGCCTAGTTTTAAAATCCTYTGATTGTAGGTTAATTGTTCTAAGTAGTTATAATGTGCTTTCATGTATATATAAGAAAGCGGTGTTCCATAAGGTTTTCCTGAAAGTTTAAATATCTTATTAATATTTCCTCCAGACCCAATTAAATGGATGTTCTTTAGGYTTTTAGTGTTTGTTTTGATCCATTGTTCAATCTGATTCCAAAGTGGTGCTGTTTGAGCTTCCATTTTTAGTAGACGAACCGTTCCTATTTTAAAGGATTTTGAATTKATAATCTCCCCTTTCGAGAAAATAGTTAATTCGGTACTTCCTCCTCCTACATCTACGTATAAGTAGGAGTTGTCTTTTTCTATAAAATGACTTAAATCTGTAGAGAAAATTATAGCAGCYTCTTCTTTTCCGTCGATAACATCAATTTGGATACCTGTTTTTTTTGCAATTTCTTCTACTACTCCTTTGCAATTGCTGGCTTCCCGCATGGCAGAAGTAGCRCAGGCTTTATAGTCTTCTACATTGTGTATTTCCATTAGAAGTTTAAAAGCTTGCATAGCTTTTAACATACGTTCTGTATTGTTTTTAGAAATTTCTCCCTTCAAAAATGTGTCACTTCCTAAACGGATAGGGACCCTTACCAATGCAGATTTTTTAAAAATAGGCACTTCTAAAGAGTCGTCTTCTATAACATTGGTTATCAATAGCCTTATGGCATTGGAACCAATATCTATGGCAGCAAGTTTTTTAATGGTTAATTTCAAAACTATATTATTTATAGTGTTTAGGAAACTCTGTAAGAAGTGTAATTCCTTTTTTTATGTTTTTCCAATGTTTCGTTTTAAATTGAATTCCAACAACTCCACAAGTAGGAACATGGTCTATTTCCTTACTTCCAAATTTATTTACAAAACTATTAATACCATGGTCATGGCTAAAAATGATGGCGCTGTCAAAACTATCGTCCAATGCTTTTACTGTTTTAATAAGATATCCATCACTAAAACTGTATAAAGATCTACTGATTTTTAAATTAGCTAATGGATAGCTAAATGTATCTGTAAAAATTATTCCTGTATGTAATGCTCTGTTAGCACTACTTGATACAAATACATCCGGACGTGTTATTTGCTCTTTAAGTATTTTTGAAATTAAATAGGCGTCTTGTATTCCTCTTTTCTTAAGAGGGCGGTCTATATCGTCTATCCCTTCGTATTTCCACGATGATTTAGCATGCCTTACTATATAAAGGGTCTTCATTAGTTGTTCTTTTGAAATCTTAGTTAGTTGTTATGAATCGCAATTTGTATACATAGGGAATGTTCCATATCCTTATTTTCTGCATACAAGTTACTAAAATATTTGATTAAGGAGCGAGTCGTTCAATTTTCCAATCGTAATTATCTTGGAGTGTATATCTTATTCTGTCGTGTAATCTGTTAGGTCTTCCTTGCCAAAATTCAATAGATGTTGGGTGTACAAGATAGCCTCCCCAATGGATAGGTCTCGGTATTTCTGAATCCTTAAATTTATTTTCAAAATGATGGAGTTGGTCTTCTATTTCTTTCCTATCTCTCACTACTTCACTTTGATTGGATGCCCAAGCACCTAGTTTACTTCCGTCAGGTCTGCTTTCAAAATAACCATCGCTCATGTTCTCTGCTATTTTTGTAACAGTTCCCTTAATAATTACTTGTCGTTCTATGGTGTGCCAGAAAAAAGACAAACATACCTTAGGATTCTTTTCTATGGCTTTCCCTTTTTCGCTGTTATAGTTAGTGTAGAAGTAAAAACCTTCCCAAGTGTATCTTTTTAATAATACAATTCTACTTTTTGGAAACCCGTCTGTACCAATAGTTGAGATGGTCATGGCATTGGCTTCAATATTGCCTCCAAATTCCTCTACTTCGTAAAACCATTTTTGAAATAGTTGCATCGGATTTTCACTCACTTCAGATTCAAGTAAGTTACTTCTCTTATATATTTTACGGTAGTTACTTAGGTCTTTTTCCATAGAACAAAAATACGCATCTTTTAAATGCTGTGTTAGGAAGTTATGCTTTTTTCTCTTTTTTTATTAAGAAGCATAGCCCCATAAATGTGATACCTCCATTTAGGATTAATAATTCATAACCGAAAACATAGCCATTAAACCAATTACTACTATTGTCATTGATAATATAGGTGCAAATAACAGCAACTATGCATACTAATAATACGCCCTTGTCCCAAATTTTATAGCGTGTAAAAATACCAAAAGCAAACAGTCCTAACAGTGGGCCATAGGTATAAGAAGCAATTTGTAACAAGCTACTAATAACGTTGGCTTTTAAAAATTGATTGAAAATGATGATAATCAATATGAGTAATATAGAAACTCCAATATGTACTTTTTTACGAGTACTTCTTTGAATCGCTTCTTTTTTGCTTTTAATGTCGATAATATCAATACAAAAAGAAGTAGTTAAGGACGTTAATGCACTATCGGCACTTGAAAAGGCCGCCGCTATTAGACCGAGTATAAATACGATGGATAATGCAATACTTACCTGGCTGTTAAGTGCAATTTCTGGGTATAATAAATCTGTTTTAACAGCGCCATTGACTATTGGGATTTGAATACCCGTTTTTTCTGCATAAATAAATAGTACRGCACCTAAGATTAAAAATAGGGCATTGATAAAAATTAAAACGAACCCTAGCGATAATACATTCCACTGTGATTCCTTGGTGTTTTTACAGGTCAAATTCTTTTGCATCATGTCTTGGTCAAGTCCTGTCATAGCAATGGCTATAAACATCCCTCCAAAAAAGGATTTTAAGAAATGTTTCCTGTCGTTGAAATCATCATCAAATAGAACCTGGCTGTATTTTTCGAATTCCGGAGCTTTAAATAAATCTAATAAACTCCATTGCAATTCGTGTAGTATTATAATTAAGGTGATAATTACCGCTGCAATCATAAAAAATGTTTGTAATGCATCCGTCCAAACAATGGTTTTAATTCCAGCACTCTTTGTATAAAGCCACACAAAAAATACAGATATTATTACGGTCAGTTCAAATGGAACACCCCAAGCTTTAAAAATAAAATGCTGTAAAACAGAAGCTACTAAAAAGAGTCTAAATGATGCTCCCAATATTCGAGAAACAAAAAAGAACAAGGCACCTGTTTTATGACTTGTTTTTCCAAATCTGCCTTGGAGGAATTCGTATATAGAGGTGATGTTTAAACGGTAATACAATGGGATTAGTAAATAGGCAATAACAATGTATCCGAAAAAGTATCCCAGTACAATTTGTAGGTAACTAAATTGACTGCTCTGTACCCATCCTGGGACTGAAATAAAGGTCACTCCAGAGAGRGATGCGCCTATCATTCCAAAKGCTACCACGTACCATGGGGATTTTTTATCACCCGTAAAAAAAGTGGTATTGGAATTGTCTGTTTTGGTTAAATAAGAAATTCCAATGAGTGCTAAAAAATAACTTCCAATTAGTAGGACTATAAATAGAGGGCTCATGTGCTGTTTTATTTTGCTGCAAATAAACGTTATTTTTTTAGTTTGGGATAGCATTATACAAAGGATGCTGTTAACTTTTAATATAGTTTGTTATAATTATAGTATTTTTGTGCCAATAAAAATTAATTTATTTATGGTTTTTTCATCCAAATTATTGGAAAATGCAGTGAAGGAAGTTTCTCAATTACCGGGGATAGGAAAACGTACGGCCTTAAGGTTGGTGTTACATTTATTAAAACAACCTAAGGAACACACGGGGCATTTAACCAATGCGTTAAATAGTTTAGTAGACGATATTAAATTATGTAAAAAATGCCATAATATTTCTGATGTAGATTTATGTGAAATTTGTTCTAATTTGTCTAGAGATACGCATGTTATTTGTGTTGTTGAAGACGTTAGAGATGTAATGGCTATTGAAAACACAGGACAGTTTAGAGGTTTATATCATGTGTTAGGCGGGAAAATTTCGCCTATGGAAGGCATAGGGCCTCATAATTTAATGATAGATAGTTTGATTAATAAAGTGAAGGACGAGGAAATAGAAGAAATTATTTTTGCATTGAGCTCCACCATGGAAGGGGATACAACTAATTTTTATATTTTTAARCAATTAGAACCKTACAAGGTGAAAACATCCACYATTGCCCGTGGAATTTCTGTGGGYGACGAATTGGAATATGCAGACGAAATAACATTGGGAAGAAGTATTGTAAATAGAATTCCTTTTGAAAACTCCTTATAATWAAAAAAGACTTTCTTCAAACTGAAGAAAGTCTTTTACTTTTCATAGCACTCTTTTTCTTTTCTTTTTCATARCKGTTAYRCTGTRAAAGTGTAACRTTASTCTTAGGACACCATTTTTTTAGAGAGGTCACAATTAACTATGTTATTTTAAGAAAAATAAAAGAKGTGCTGGTACTAGTTGTTCTTTRTATAGGTRAATTTATGAAGTTTTTTGACGCCRTTTTTTTCGAATAGATCTTCTGTAGTGTAGGTGTTTCCGCTAAAACCAACGGTGAATTTGTAAGTTTCTCCATCTACTGGGSTTGTAGTRAAAACATTTTTACCTAGAAAYTTCCAACTACCAATCTCAGAAAATATTTTTCCGCATGCGTTATTGGTCATCTGATTGGTAGTGCGGCCGTAATTATATTGTGCATCATATGTTACTGTCGATGTTAAGTCGCATTCGTCTAATTCTACTTGTACTCCTTCGATAGAATAACTTATTAAAGTCCAGGTACCGATAATGGCAGTTTCGTCAGAAATATCATCATCTTTAGAACAGGAATTCATGAATAGTATACTTATAAGTGTCGTGAATAGTATTATTTTTTTCATAAGAGGTAGGTTTGTTTTTGTATTTAAAATACAAACGTATGGAATTTTAAAATCTTATAAAAAAAACAAGAGAAATTTAAGAGGGTTAATGTACTCTCATAAATTTTAGACCTGTGTCACCTTTCATAATAAAAGAATTACCTTCCTCTTTTATTAGTAAATCCACTATGTTTTTATTTTCGGAAGTRCAACTAAAATCTAACTGTTGTACGTGTTTCCATTTACCTAAAGTATAATTTTTAGCATAACTTCTTATATCTTTTTTCTCGTAAAAAATATGTATAAAATGTCCGTYCTCCTTAAATTCGTATGTCTCAGAAGGTCTTCTCTCTGTAAAAAAGTCATCTTCTTGACTKGACATTTTCCATTTTCCGATGAGTTTAGATGCGTTTTTCTTGTGTTGTAATTTCGAGAAAAACGACATCCATAAGTTGATTGTTTTCATAGCAATGTGTTGATAATTAGGTTTTATTCTCTTTTCTTTAAATTTAATGAAATAAAATGATGTTTTTTACTTTTCTATACAGATTCTAGCGTCAACGGTTAAAATACCGGCTTTTTCCCCGAGTAATGGGTTTAGATCCAATTCGCTAATTTCAGGAGYGATGGACACTAATGAKGCTATTTTTTCTGTAATAGCTGCGTATTCTTCKAGGTTTACACCTTCTTGRTTTCTTATTCCTTTAAGCATAGGGTATGCTTTTAAGTTGTGTATCATTTTRCTTGCTGTGTCCTTAGAAAAAGGAGCGAGCTCACATTGTACATCTTTTAAAACCTCTATAAAAATYCCTCCTAAACCGCAAAATACAAGATGTCCAAAATCACCTTCTTTTTTTGCTCCGATAAAGAGCTCCATTCCTGATTTCATTTGTTGTATTAAAACAGCAGTAGTTTCAGGATGTTTTAGTAATGTGTTRTAATGTTCTAAAAGGTCTTTGGTGTTGGTGATATTTAATATTACACCGCCAATGTCTGATTTATGGATAGGTCCTACAGATTTCATCACCAATGGGAATTTCATTGCTTCAGCGGCAATTAAAAGGGCTTGTTCAGAATAGCATACTTTYTCTTGCACCATAGGTACTCCTGCGGCTATCAATAAATCTTTTACGCTTTCTGGTGTTAAATATCCGTCGGAAGCACCGTCTATAATGCTTCTAATTTGTTCATGCTTCTCTGTCTTAACAATACTGTTATCTATAGTAAGCATGTTTGTTTTATACACTTTAGCCAAGGCATTTCCAAAGTCTACTTCATCTGAAAAATTAATATGTCCTTTGTTTATAAAGTAATTAATTTCGTCTTTTACATTGACCACAGATGGCAATACAGGGAAAATAGGCTTACTACAACTGTTTATTTTGTCACTTAATACGTCGTATACATCATATACTTCGAACAATCCAGGGCTTCCGARAATTACCACCATGGCATCTATTTCGTCAAACTCATGTTCGCAATAATCTATAATATCACTTAGTTGTTCTGCGGTTCCTGTAGCTAAAAAATCGATAGGATTGGTAACAGAGGAGCCAGGGTATAATTTTGTTAATAGCTCTTCGCTTTTGATGTTTTTAATTTCGGGCACACTCAGTCCGTTTTTAGAAAGTACATCCGTTAACATTACTGCGGGACCACCAGCATGTGTAATAATGGCAATGTTTTTACCAGTTAATTCTTTGTAAGAAAAAATGGAGGCGACGCTTATTAATTCATTTCTTCCATGACACCTAATAATTCCGGCTTTTCTAAACAAAGCATCTACGGCCAAATCTGAACTTGCTAAAGCACCTGTGTGAGAGGATGCTGCACGACTTCCATCTTCCGAACTTCCTGCTTTAATAGCAGCAATATTACAGCCTTTGGCTATTAATGATTTAGCGTGTTTTAATAGCTTTTGAGGGTTTGAGATGCTTTCAATATATAAAAGCTTGGTTTTTGAACTTGTGTTTTGGTCAAATGTCTCATCYAGGTGTTCTAATACTTCTTCTACTCCGAGTTGTGCGCTGTTTCCAACAGAGAATACACTTGAAAAAGTGAGTCCGCTGGCCATGGCTGCTTCAATAATAAATACRGCAGTTGCTCCAGAGCCAGAGATAAAGTCTACACCTTTTGGGTCTAATTTAGGGATTGGTTGGGTAAATACACCTGCATAATTAGGGTTCATTAAGCCGATATTATTGGGGCCTAACAAACTTCCGTTTACTGCATTTATTTCTTCACATAATTGTTTTTCCAAAGCGGCTCCTTCAGTGTCTTTTTCACTAAATCCTGCAGAGAAAATTATAAAGCCACGCGTGTTTTTTTCGCTACATAATGTTTTTACGGTGGCCAGTGTATATTTAGCGGCAATGGCTATAATAGCTAAATCTACCTTGGGAACCTCTGATATGTCTTGATAGCATTTTACACCTTGTACCTCCGTTTCCTTTGGATTTACAGCATATATGTCACCTTTAAAGTTGTGGCTAAGTAAATTATTTAAAACGCTACCTCCTGGTGTTTTTTTATTATTAGATGCGCCTATTACGACAATGCTTTTTGGATTTAGTAAGGAAGAATGTAACATGTGAAATTTAATTGAGGTCTATGTGATTTGGATGATAAGTACTTGTTGTCTTTTTTTAAGTATYYYTTAAAAAKAAATTTCAAMWANNCYTTAMWRNGNANGRTATTNGARWTTGAARRKKKKTWAKSATACWRYKTWKMTMYWWSWRTWKYWRWWYMWKYWCMTKWRMAAWASRMKWMNTATRKWWWTKTMKMCAWMWYRYYRACNCWTWAYKKYTWNNTWATNGNATGWAATTGMKWSWAKAANACKKTMWTMRMKSWANARGYARKAAAWWMSAKNNTATTSYKAANAWTRCWWTNANTTRGYMKYYYWWRWGWTGMMRRKWTBCKTWSCNTRTTTYYKWARSATTAGCTAAAATGGTATTTGGAAGTGCGTTTATCTTATTGTATAATGCTTGTTTTTCTGGATAGTCTGTAATGTTTATAAACGGGCTGGAATCTGTAATTAGCCATCCGTCTTTCTTTAAAAAAGGAAGATATCTTAAGGATTCCATTGGTTCTACAGACAGAATAAGATCTGCTTTTCCTTCAGGGATTAAATCTGAAAATATTTCTTTGTCCGAGATGCGTACATGTGACTGTACGGCACCACCACGCTGACTCATTCCGTGAACTTCGGCTTGTTTTACGTATAAATTGTTATTCAAAGCAGCAGTGTCTATCACTGCAGCAATGGTTAGTATTCCTTGACCGCCAACACCGGCTAATATTATATTTGTAGTCATATTAAATTAGTTTTGACAGGTTTTTAAAAATGCTCTTATTTGTGCTTTCTTTTCAGAAGGAATTTGAACGCAGGGTCTTTGTGAAATAATTACAGAAACACCGTTGTAATCAAGTTCGTTCTGAATTGTTTCCACATTGCTATTGTGATTTTTTTGAAGTGGAATAATCACTTTTAAATGTTCCTTTTCAATTCCTAATCCTAAACAGATTTGTTTTATTTTTCCAAGAGCAGCAGAATCTTGTGCTCCAGTCATTGCAATGGCGGAGTTATCTGAAATAATAACTGTTAAAGGTGTTTTTTCGTAAATGGCATCTAATAATCCCGTCATTCCAGAATGTGTAAATGTAGAATCTCCGATAATGGCAATAGCGTTTTCTACTCCGGCATCTGTAGCTCCTTTTGCCATGGTTACAGAGGCTCCCATTTCTATTAAAGTATCTATGGTATTAAATGGAGGTAGTACTCCTAGAGCGGAGCATCCAATATCACCAAAAACACGACGTTCTCCAATGCTTGGTATTAATGCATTTATGGATTCAAACAAGTCTATATGTCCACAACCTGTACAAAGTTCAGGTGGTCTACCAGAAACAATGGCTGGGATTTCTTTTGGTTTTGGAATGTCAAATCCTAAGGCTTTTCCTACAATATCTGGGTTTAATTCTCCCGTTCTATTTACATGGCCTGTTAGTCTACCTATTACTTTTTGATCTTCGTTAAAGAAACCTCCAATCATTTCTTCGATAAACGGATAACCGTCTTCAAATACAATTACTTGGTCGCAGGTGTCTAATAAATGTTTGATTTGTTTTTTAGGTAATGGGTATTCGGATACTTTAAATATGGTATGTGGACAGGTACTGTCTTGGTAGTTTTCCATCACGTAATTGTACGCGATTCCTGCAGCTATAATTCCTAATTTGGTATCAGTACCTTCTATGACCTTATTAAAAGGAGARTTGGTGGCACTTTCTTGTATGTTTWTTTGATTGTCTAACAGGTCTTGATACAGTCCTCGAGCCCTCATTGGTATTAACTGAAATTGAGTAGGGCTCTCTGGGAAATGCAAGGTGTTTTGTTCAATGCGTTCAAACGTCTCTACAACAGCTCTGGAGTGTGATAAACGCGTTACTAAGCGTAATAAAACAGGTAATTTAAATCTTTCAGATAGTGAAAAAGCATAGCGTGTTATATCGTAAGCTTCTTGTTGATTGGTAGGTTCTAAAATTGGAACCATGGCAAATTTACCGTAAAAACGAGAATCTTGCTCGTTTTGTGAAGAGTGCATAGATGGATCATCWGCTACCACTACCACAAGACCTCCATTAATCCCTGAAACAGACATGTTCATAAAAACATCAGAGGCTACATTAAGTCCAACGTGTTTCATTACTACCATGGCTTTTTTTCCTGCATAAGACATACCTAATGCAGCTTCCATGGCTGTTTTTTCGTTTACAGACCACAGGCTATGAATCCCAAGCTCTTTGGCTATTTTGGATTTCTGAATATATTCTGTAATTTCTGTTGAGGGAGTTCCTGGGTAAGCGTATACACCTGAGATGCCAGAATCGATGGCTCCTTGTGCTAAAGCTTCATTACCTAAAAAAAGTTTTTTCATAATTGAAATGCTTGTTTTATTTTACGGCATAAAGTTATGATTTTTAGTCGCTTTTAAATATGATTTAAATCATGAAAACAAGGGCTTATTTGAAAAACCTATTACGAAAGTGTTTTATTTATGTGTTTTACGTAAAATACATCTATAAATAACCCTTAAATTGTGATATTCGTATTTTCAAGGACTTGTGTAGGTGTTGATAGTCAGTTTTTTACAGAAAACGTTTTCGTTGTGTTAATGAAAGCATTAATTGTGGCCAAGAAAGCATAAAAAAAGAGCCTTAAAATTAATTTTAAGGCTCTTTTTTGTAGTGTAAAAGGGGGGATTATTTATCCCAACTATTTTTCTTTCTAATATTTTTATAGAGTTTAATWCCTARCATCAGCGATATGGAGACACCTAGGATRCCTACAACTCCAAATATCCATCCCAAACTGTTTTTTAAGATTACTAAAAATACCACAGAGAACAAAATGATGGTGGCCACTTCGTTCCACATTCTCAAGGCGAATCCAGAGTATTTAAGAGTTCCTTTTATCAGTTGATTTAGAAGGTACTGGCAGGATGCATGATAAGCAAAGAGCGCAAGTACAAATATGAGTTTTATATGCATCCATGGTTGTGATAGCCATGCGGGTTGTAAGTACAATAAGACACAAGCAAAAAGAACGGCTAATACGGCAGACGGCCAGGTAATAATATACCACAGTCTTTTACTCATTAAAGTGTACTGCTTTTGTAAAATATTTTTTTCTAACTCGGGTTTRTCTTCTGCTTCTTTATAATAAATAAATAAGCGAACGATATAAAATAAGCCCGCAAACCAAGTGGTTACAAAAATTAAATGTAATGCTTTAGTATATAGGTATGCCATGTTATTTTGTGTTTRTTGCCCAATTTACTATTAAATCGGCCCAGTCGTTATCGCTGTTAAGGCAAGGGATTCTATGAAAATGGGTTCCTCCAGCTTCTAAAAAGTCTTCTTTTGCTTCCATGCCTATTTCTTCAATTGTTTCTAAACAATCACTTACAAAGGCAGGGGTAACCACTGCTATATTTTTAATCCCTTTGCTCGGGAATTCTTTTATGGTAGCACTGGTGTAGGGTTGTAACCAAGGGTCTTTTCCTAGCCTAGATTGGAAGGCTATGGTATAATCGTCTTTGGTGAGTTTTAGTTTTTTTGCTACTAAATGTGCCGATTCAAAACATTGATGTCTGTAGCAATTCTTATGTGCTTCCGAAGGTGTGTTACAACAAGAGCCATCTATTTTACAATGAGATTTTGTAGGGTCTGTTTTTTTAATATGACGTTCTGGAATTCCATGAAAAGAAAATAAYAGATGGTCTACTTTTTTGAGGTCTACAGATTTTTCAATACTCTCCGTCAATACATTAATATATTGGTCGTTGTTATAAAATGGATCTATTTCCTTTATGGTTACACTTGGAGCAACCTCTTTTATAATGTCGTGTAATTTTTCTAATACGGTCTGCGTGGTACTCATAGCGTATTGTGGATATAGTGGTAATACGGTAATCTCGTCCACTCCTTTTTCTATAAGTTCGAGAACGGCATCTTTWATAGATGGGTTTCCGTAGCGCATCCCTAATGCTACGTGGTTGTCAGATTTAAAACGAACCTTGTCTGTTAATTTTTTAGAATGTACTATTAATGGMGATCCGTCCTTGGTCCATATAGATTTGTATAGTTTGGCAGAGTTTCTTACGCGTGAAGGTATGATAACACCTCTTACTAAAAACTGACGTAATAAATACGGCATGTCTATTACATACTTATCCGTAAGGAATTCGGTCAAGTATTTTTTTACATCTTTTACTTTGGGACTTTCAGGAGAACCTAAGTTTATCAGTAGTATTCCTTTCATGTATTTGTTATAATTTGGAAAATTGCTTTGGGGTAATTCCGTGTTTTTTCTTAAAAGCCGCTATAAAATGGCTGGAGGTAGTGTATCCTACATGTGCGCCTATTTCATTTACGTTTAATTCGTTTTCAAGGAGTAGTTTTTTGGCAATCTCCATGCGGTAATTGAATAGGAATGTAAATACAGGAGCTCCGTAAAATTCTTTAAACCCTTCCTTGAGTTTTTTGATGTTTAATCCAACAGATTTTGAAAGTTCTTCCAATGACGGAGGATTTGCCATGTTTTGTAACATAATGTCTTTTGCCTGCTTAAGCTTGGTGACTGTTTCTTCGTTGGCTATATATGGACAGTCTTCTGAGTCTGTTTCGTGTGAAGCACTAAAGTAGAGGCTTAGTAATTCAAAAACCTTTCCTTTTAAGTATATAGGTCTTAAAGAGTCGGGGAGTTGTTTGGTGAATAATTGGTTGAGTACAATTTTAATTCCTGCCGATGTTGGTTTTTGTTCAATGATGGGTTTGCCAACATTAAAATTACTAAAGTTGAATAAAAAATTTCCGTCGTTAGAAAATAAAGAATGAAAATAAGAAATAGAAATCAGCACACCTATCAGTTCTACTTTGGGAGGTAAGGTGAGGAGTACATTCATTTTGTCATCATTAAAATAAATGATACTTGAATCGTCCTTATTTAAATTTACGGCGCAGTGTTCCATGTTAAACGCAACAATACAATTTTGCTGTGTACAAAAGTAAAGGTGAATATAATTCTCGTTTAATGGATATAAAAATTGTTGCGTTTCTTCGGTGTCATTTTTGAAACGAATAATTTTAAATTCATTTTCTGCTTTAAAAAAAACAACGGTACTTTTTTCGATGTTTTTATAACTGTTGCTAGTTGCTTTCATAGGATACTTTTATGATAATCATCATAGTTTAAACAAAACTACATTAAATAAAAATGCTATTAAAATTATTAATGTTTTATTTTTTAACAAGCTGGTTATTATGCTGGTAATGTGGTTTCACTGATATATGTCATACTCCATGTGATATATGTTACTATTTCGATTGGTTCTAAATTAGGGCTTGTTCCTTGTCCGATGTTAATAGTTCTTTTAGCGTTGTTTTTAACTGTCTTATAGTTGTACTTTTGTCGACACTTATTAAAAGATTATATATGAATTCTGAGCAAATCCCAACTAAGTTTTACAATGTTGGATTAAGTTATAAAAAAGCAGACGTAAAAATGCGTGGTGCTTTTAGTATATCTAAAGAAAATCAGCTATTGCTTTTACAAGAGGCTAAGTCAAAAGGAATCAACGGGATAATTGTGATGTCTACATGCAATAGAACGGAGATTACTGGATTTTCGAAACACCCCTTTGAGCTTATCAGTTTAATGGTAAAGTATTCAAACGGGAATGTAGAAGACTTTATTAAAGTCTCTAGTGTAACTAAAAATAACGAAGCTGTAAGGCATTTGTTTAATATAGGTACAGGATTGGAAAGCCAAATTTTGGGTGATTACGAAATTGTAGGTCAGTTAAAGCAGGCGTATCAGCAAGCAAAAGATCAAGGGACTACCAATGCCTATATCGAGCGTTTAATGAATAGTGTACTTCAAGCAAGTAAAGCCGTTAAAAATCAAACTAATTTAAGCAGTGGAACCACATCGGTTTCTTATGCAGCAGTGCAGTATTTAATGAATCACTTTACAGATGTAGATTCAAAGAAAATTGTAGTGTATGGATTGGGAGATATTGGAAAAAATACCACTAAAAACTTATTAGAATATACAGGGAACAGAAATATTCATTTAGTAAATAGAACTAAATCTAAGGCAGAGGAATTTGCAAAAGAGAATGATGGTATTACTTTAGGAGACCAAGAAACATTAAATGAAGCGATCCATGATGCAGATGTGTTAATCGTTGCTACAGGAGCCAGTGTCCCAACTATAAACAAAGCATCATTAAATCAGAAAAGACCGTTGGTTATTATTGATTTAGCAATGCCAGAAAATGTAGACAGAGACGTCTTGGAATTAGATGGAGTAACACTTATTAATGTAGATGAGCTTTCTGAAATTACAAAACGTACTTTAGAGGCTCGTAAAAATGAGATTCCTGCAGTAGAAAAAATTCTTGAAAAATATAAAGGAGAATTTGATGAGTGGATTAACCACCGTAAATTTGTCCCAGCTATTTCTGCTTTAAAAGATTCTTTGAGGAAAATTCAGCAAGAAGAAATTAATTTCCAGAGTAAAAAAATTAAAGACTTAAATATAGAACATGCGGAGGCAGTAACCAACCGTATGATTCAAAAAATAACAACCCAATTTGTTAAACATTTGAAGCATGATGATACTACGGTAAACCAAAGTATTGATGTGATGAGTAAAGTGTTTAATATGAAAGAACTTTGTTTGAATGAAGACGCTTAGAATAGGTACCAGAGCCAGTGAACTAGCATTATGGCAAGCTAATTTAGTAAAGAAATTATTAGCAGATTTAGGATACGATTCCTCTATTGTTGAAATTTCATCTACAGGAGATGAAGTATTAGATAAACCATTGCACGAAATAGGTGGAATGGGCTTATTTACGAAAACCTTGGACGATGCCATGTTTCGTGGAGAAATAGACATTGCTGTACATTCCTTAAAGGATGTACCTACAGAATTACCTGCAGGTATTGTACAAGCAGCAGTGCTAGAACGCGCTAGCGAATTTGACGTAATTGTATATAAAAACAATACCGATTTCTTAAAAGAAGAAGGTGCTGCAACTATTGCAACTGGAAGTTTAAGACGTAAAGCACAATGGTTAGCCAAATACCCAAAACATACCATTACAGGACTTAGAGGGAACGTAAATACAAGGTTGCGTAAACTAGAAGAAAACGATTGGAATGGAGCTGTATTCGCAGGTGCCGGATTAAAACGTATTAATTTATTACCAGAAAATCACGTGGTATTAGATTGGATGATTCCTGCTCCAGCACAAGGGGCAATTATGATCACTGCTTTAGGTGATGATAAAGAATCACTAGAATTATGCGCTAATATCAACCACGAAGCTACTGAAAAAGCGGTGTGGGTAGAGCGTTTATTTATGAGAACTTTAGAAGGTGGATGTACCGCTCCAATTGGAGGGAATGCAAAAATTGAAGGAGATACAATTCATTTTAAAGGTATTTTAAGTGATTTGGACGGAAGTACTAATTTAACCGTTCAGAAATCGGGGCCTTTAAGTGAGTATAAAACATTTGGTGCAGATTGTGCCAAAGAGATTATAGCCGAAGGAGGCGCAGAATTAATGAAAAAAATTAAAAAAGAAGCAAATATATAATGGAAGAGCAGGAAGTAGAGCAGTTTGAAAATGACGTGAGAAAAGTAATAGTTTCCACAAAACTTTTGAGTAAAATTCAAAAACGAATATTGGATGGTGCAAAAGTAAAAGACAGCGATTTTATCAGCATACGATATAACCGTTTATCGGCTGTTATGTTAAAGAAACTTCCAAAGAATTTCATTATCACCAGTAAAAATGGTTTGCAGGCTTTAATGCATAACTTTGAGAAAAAGGACGTGTCTTTTGACAATATCTACTGTGTGGGTCGTGTGACTAAAAAACACATAGAACAGGCATTAGGAAAGGTATCATTTAAAGCAAAAACAGCCAAGGATTTAGCAGAACACTTGCTAACAACCGATATTAAGGAATTCACCTATTTCTGTGGAGATATTCGCAGAGACGAATTGCCTGAAATTTTAGCTGAAAATAATATTAAATTAGAAGAAGTTGAAATTTACAAAACAATATTAAGTGCTACTGTTGTAAAGCCACCTATTGATGGGATTATGTTTTACAGCCCTTCAGGAGTAGAGAGCTATTTACTAGAAAACCCAGAAACTGTTGGTGTTGCATTTTGTATTGGAAAAACGACTGCCAAAGCTGCAAGTGAGCATTTTGACAAAGTATTGACTTCTAAAATATCTACTGTAAATAGTGTTTTAGAATTAGTAAAAGATCATTTTGATATAGAACCACCCATACACTCTTACGAAGATGAACAGAACTAGAAGACTCAGAAAAACTGATGGTATTAGACGCCTRGTACGCGAAAATAAATTAACCATAGACGATTTAATTTATCCTTTATTTATAGAGGAGGGAGAAAACATAGAAAAAGAAATAGTTTCTATGCCTGGAATTAAACGTTGGTCTTTAGATAGGTTGCACAAAGAATTGGATGAGGTTGTTGCCTTGGACATTCCTGCAGTATTATTATTCGGAATTCCCGTAGAGAAAGATGAAATAGGGAAGGAAACTTGGAACGATAACGGAATCATGCAACAAGCTGTACGTTATATAAAAAAGAACTACCCTTCTCTATATGTAATTACWGACGTGTGTTTTTGTGAATATACAAGTCACGGACACTGTGGAGTAATACATAATAACGATGTTGATAATGATGCCACCTTACCAAATTTAGCCAAACAAGTGATCTCTCATGCAAAAGCAGGGGTGGATATGGTAGCGCCTTCTGGAATGATGGACGGCACCATTGAAACGATACGCGAAGCGTTGGATAACACAGGTTTTTACGATTTGCCAATTATGGCCTACTCTGTAAAGTATGCCTCTGCATTTTATGGACCTTTTCGCGATGCAGCGGATTCGGCACCAACTTTTGGAGACCGAAAAACCTATCAAATGGATCCATCTAATAGAGATGAAGGATTGCGTGAAGCTAATTTTGATGATGCCGAAGGAGCAGATATCTTAATGGTAAAACCAGCCATGTCTTATTTAGATATTATCAGAGATTTAAAAACAAACTTCGATCGTCCTATTGCATGTTATAATGTAAGTGGGGAGTATGCAATGGTAAAAGCAGCTGCCGCAAAAGGATGGATAGATGGAGAAAAAGTGATGATGGAAAGCTTACTTTCTATGAAACGCGCTGGTGCGGATATCATTATTACTTACTTCGCAAAAGAAGTTGCCAAAGTATTGGCAAGAAAATAATAATAAACTAAGGAGATGCTCCTTAATTATATACCCAAAACGATTCATAACATGAGTTTTAAAAAATCAGAAGAATTATACAATCAAGGTTTAGTGCATCTTGTAGGAGCGGTAAACTCTCCTGTTCGTGCCTATTCATCAGTAGGAGGTAATCCGTTGTTTATTGAAAAAGCAAAAGGGAGTACTATTACAGATGTAGATGGGAACAATTATGTAGATATGGTATTGTCTTACGGGCCAACTATTATTGGGCATCGTCATAAAAAAGTACAAAAAGCTATTGAAAAAGCCTTGAAAAAAGGTTATACTTTTGGAGCCACTACCAAAGGAGAAATTAAAATGGCAAAAATGGTATGTGATGCTTTTCCAGGAATGGATAAAGTACGTTTTGTAAACTCTGGAACGGAAGCAGTATTTAGTGCGATTCGTTTGGCAAGAGCTTTTACAGGACATGATAAAATAATCAAATTTGCTGGTTGTTACCACGGACATGCGGATGCTTTATTAGTAGCAGCAGGATCTGGATTGGCAACATTAAGTATTCCAGGAAGTGCAGGAGTTCCTGCCCAAGCGGTAGAAAACACCTTGATTTCGGAATTTAATAATATAGATTCTGTTGAGAAACACTTAGCGGAACACAACGATATTGCAGCGGTTATTATAGAACCTATTGCTGGAAATATGGGAGTGATTCAGCCTTCTGATGAGTTCATCAAGGAATTGAGAGACTTGACAAAAGCAGCGGGAGTATTGTTAATTGCTGATGAGGTAATGACAGGATTCCGTTCTATGTACGGTGGAGCTCAGGAAGTCTTAGGATTTGAAGCTGATATTACCTGTTTAGGGAAAGTAATTGGTGGAGGTTTCCCTGTGGGAGCTTATGGAGCGCGTAACGAAATTATGGAATGTGTATCACCATTAGGAGATATGTACCAAGCGGGAACGTTGTCTGGAAATCCTATTGCAATGGCATGTGGAATGGCCACATTAAAAGAGTTGAA
>NVSD01000032.1 GCA_002401105.1 Flavobacteriaceae bacterium
GGAAAACAACTTGCATATAACTATGTTTCGTATATTTGAAAAGCACTTTATAAAAAAAATGTGTTTGAAATAATAAAAAAGAACATCCATTTGTAATACCGGCTTCATGGTATACCGTCAAGTTTAGTTTGTATTGTGGATATATGGGTGTTGGCATTCAATAAAAAAAAACAAAACATGATAAAAAGAAATTTATCTTCAATACTGATTATTATTGCAATGATTATAAATATATTAAATTTTGATTTTTCAAACTTTAATATTGAATCTAAAAAAACTTGGCTATTTTTAGGTGCTTCAATAATTATAATTGCTTCGGTAATTTTAGTTTTTTATAAAAAAAAAAAAACAACTATTTGATAATAAAAAAATAGTTAGATAGGTTTAAATTATTACCATAATAACGGATATGTTAATGGATTTTGAAAGGTTGAATTCAAAATTAAATACATTTTTTCTCACGCGAGAATTGAAAAATTTTGTAGTGTAAAAAACTGAACGATTTCACTCAAACGTTGAATAATGAAAATTAGTTGAGTGAAGTAGACACAAAAAAGTAACGAAATGGCAACAAAAGCTAAACGCAATGCGGAGTGTTTTTTTTCTATTCCAATGGTTCTTTTGTGCATATCGAAAAGCAAATCTATTGATTTATTTTTCTAAAAATGAAAAATTAAAAAACAAACAGTAGCTCTACTTGTGCTTTTCGAAATGCCTCGCATTTCAATAAAACCGTACAGCGCTTAGCCAAACGTTGTAAGTAAGCTAAAAAAAACTAACGAATGAACATATTTAAGAAATTATTTGGAAAGAATAAAACGATAGAGAATGAACCTTCCGGAATTTTTGTCATCGCTACTCTAAATGATAAAGTTATGCCWATTGATAGAGGTGATATTTACGAAGACCCTTTAGATGAATATATGCAAGCAAACGGAATCGGAGAAGTTACAGGTGGAGGAACAATGCAACAAAAAACAGGAGAAATTGAATATTGYGATGTGGAAATCCAGTTAAATAGTGACCAAATAAACGAAGAACATATAAAATTAATTATTGCGAAATTAGAAGAATTAGGAGCACCAAAAGGTTCAAAATTAACGATTGAAAAAACCGAACAGAAAATTGATTTCGGAAAAAAAGAAGGACTAGGCATTTATCTAGATGGAGTAAATTTAGATGAGGAAGTTTATACAAATGGTGATATTAATGTTGTAGTATCTGAAATCAAAAAATTGATTAATGACACCTCTGAAAACACAAGGTATTGGGAAAGTGAAATTGAAACTGGACTCTACTTTTATTCAGAATCGTTTGATAATATGAATGAATCAATAAAGGAATTCTTAAGCGGATATCCTTTATGCAAAGGGGCTAGAATTGAGAAAATAGCATAAATAAAGCCAGCTTACAACAAAACCTTAACTCAATGCGGGTTTGTTACTTACAAGAAAGCTCACTACTTTTAACAAAGACCGCCAACACGAAGTCTCATCGAAAATAAATATTTTGATTTACTCACCTTTCTTTTAATTTGAAATAAAGATGTTCGTGATAAAATAGTTGGTTTTGAAAAAAATAAGGTAATGCAAAATAAAAAGCTTTGGCTAATTGCTAGCTTGAAAGTAGATACTTTCTAATCCATACTTCCCATAGCTCAAGCGTTGTAAGCAAGCTAAACAAAAGAATTAGGTGTTCCATGAAAATCATTATTGTCCTTTTAATTTTTTATAAGAAACTAATTATTCCAGCATCTATAATTGCTGTTTTAAGCGGATATTCTTACGGATATATTGCTATTCTAATGAGAGCTGATAAAGGAGAATCAATCCCATTATTTTCAACGGGGTCTGCGGCAGTATCCTATCTGATTTTTTCGTTAGTATTTCAATATTTTGTTTATGAACGCAAAAATGTTAACGAATACTATTTTTATTACAATCTAGGTTTGAATAAATACTCACTTTGGATTAGCAATCTGATTATTAGCATTATTATAGTCGTTTTAATATTGATTATATGAATGGATTACATGTAGATAGCGTATTAAAAAGCTATGGAAATCAACAAATTTTATCAGATATTTTCATCTCTTGTAATACAAAGGAAATTGTCGGACTATTAGGTAGAAACGGAGCAGGAAAATCAACTTTATTAAAAATTATTTTCGGTTCAATTAGAGCTGAATATAAATTCATAAAGGTTGGAGAAAAATATATCAATGGGATATTTGACAGTCATCATAACATTAAATATTTACCTCAAAACAATTTCATTCCAAATCATGTTAAAATAATTACAATTATAAAAATGCTTTGCGATAAAGAAAATTCATTATTGATTATGAATAATCATTTAATCAAACCACATTTAAATAAGAAAAGTAAGCAACTGTCTGGAGGAGAAAGGAGAATATTAGAGATATTTTTAATCATTTTTTCAAACGCTAAATACATTCTTCTGGATGAACCTTTCAATGGTGTCGCTCCTATTCACAAAGAGGAAATAAAAAAAATAATTATTGCACAATCTAAAAATAAGGGATTTATAATAACTGATCATGACTATCGAAACATTTTGGATATCGCAACAAAAATAGTGCTAATTCATGATGGCAGAACTAAGGAAATTAAAAACAATGATGAACTTATAAGGTATGGATATATCTCAGAAATATAATGCAAAATGCCCCGCATTTCTATAATCGTACTATGCTTAGCCAAGCGTAACTAATTATAAAAAAAAGATGAAACTAAATCACAAATATTTATTGACTTCGATTATTTTAATTTTGACCTTCAACGTTGCAACTTTTGCACAAAATATTATTAAAGCACCTAAAGGTTATTCAACGCAAATTGGCAATATCGTTTCAATGTTAGAAGATTTCAAAGGACGCGTAACAAATAGTGTGTCTAATCTTACACTAAAAGAAACAGATTTTTTACTAGATGATGACGCCAATAGAATTGGTGCCATGATACTTCATCTAGCTGCTACTGAAAAATATTATCAAGTTTATACATTCGAAAATCGTGGATTGAATAAAGTAGAAAGAGCTAAATGGGATATAGCTCAAAACTTAGGCGCTAATGCAAGAAAGCAAATAAAAGACAAGCCTATAAGTTATTATCTAGACATTTGGGATAAAGTTAGAGAAGAAACACTCAGATTACTTAAAACCAAAGACGATCATTGGTTTGCTTCAAAAGTACCTTCTAATAGTATGAACAATCATTGGGCATGGTATCACGTAATGGAACATCAAGCAAATCATATGGGGCAAATTAGATTAATCATAAAAAGAAGTAAAAAAAAGAACCACCACAGCAATAATTAATACGGATTTACGGTTTCCCCTAAGTGCCGCACTTTTAACCAAGACCACCAACACGAAGTCTCACCGAGGATACATCTTTCAATTTGAAATAAAGGTGTTCGTGATATCAGAGTTGGTTTTAAAAGAATAAATCAAAATTAAAAGTTTTACTTAGTGCTTAATCAGAAATTAATCTCTTTTTAATTCCCATACTAACCATATACTAATCGTTACCCTCAATTATGAAAAACATCCTACTGACATTTATAATCTTGATTTCATTGACTGCTTGCGAATCGAAAAAAAGCAACTCAACTGAAAAAAATGTAACGGAATCTAAAAAAAGAACATCTGATTTAAATACTCAAAAAGTTGAATTGACAGAATTGGAAAAAGAAGAAAAATTAAGAGAAAAAATCAATACCGAATATCTCGCTGAATTATCAAAATGTTCTCAAAACATAAACGCAGTAACTGATTTTAACGGTAAAACGGAATTTTGGAGAATTTGTAAACTCGGAAATGGAAAAAGAATAATACAAATTAACTCACACGAAGAAGACGCTCTTTACGAAGAAGTCTATTATGAACAAAATGGAGAACTAATTTATGCAGAGGAATCAATAAAATATATGCCAATAAATCATTACGTTCTGCAACCTTGGACTTGCCAATTTTATGTAAAAAAAGGAAAACTCATTTCTCTAATGTCATTAGGACACGGAAAAACTGAAGATGACGAATGGAATCCTAAAATAATATTTGAAATGCATAAAAAAAGGATATTGGAATTGAGTAAAATTGCGGACAGGTAATTGAGGGAAACCTAAACGGCAATGTGGGCTTTAGTCAATATTTCCAATGGTTCGTCTGTGTTTACAGAAAAGCAAATTAATAGATTTGTTTTTCTAAGAAAGAAAAATTTAAAAAACAAACAATAGCTTTGCTCGTGCTTATCGAAATGCCTCGTATTTCTATAATCCGTACAGTGCTTAGCAAAACGTTACCATAAATGCCGAAAATGAACAAATTATTTAGCATCATAATATTATTAGTAATATTTCAATCTTGTAAGGAGAATGAAATAGCCGACGCAGTCATTTTAAGCGGAGTAAGCAAGAACAACATTACAGAATTACATTTAAAAACGAATCAAAAATTCAAACTACATTCTCAGCCAGTAATTGATTTCAATTTAAAACATTCGAAGAAAAACTTTCAAGACTCGTTAATAATCAATGATGGCTACTATGATTTAATAGTAAATGATAGAACAATCTTGTTGTACTTAAAAAGTGGAGATAATTTGAATCTAGACATTAATAATAGTCAAATAAATATCACTGGGAATGGCAGAAATAAAAATGAGTACCTACAAAACAGAATAAGTTTAGAAAAAGATTTAAGTTCGAGAAACTTTYGGAGTTATTACTCAACTCTAAACGAGAATCGTTTTTTAAAATTAGCTGATTCCATTTTCAATTTGAGAATCAACCTGATTCGAGACAGCAGATTGAAAAACTCAAAGTTGAGATYTATAGAAGAATCCTTTGCCAAGTTAGATAGGGCACATAAATTSCTTAATTACCCTTTTACCAGATTAAGATTTGATGAAAATTATATCAAATCAAAAAAGTTTCCAGATACATTCGATTACATAGAYATTAATGACGACAGACTCATTGACCTGCCCTATTATTCAACTTTAATGTTTTTAAAAACAATCAACGAAGTTGAGGCTCTTGATAAGCAATCATTTGATTCCAGTATAGATTATCTGAGATTTATTATTGATGACGGGCTGAAAGTATCCAATAGAAAGCTTCAAGAAGAAATAGTTTATAAAACAATCAATTGGACAATTGAGGAAACTGACAGTCTTGACAAACTTTTTAAAATMTACARAAAATTCACTGTAGATAGTATAAATCTTAACAAAATTACTGACAAATATTTAAACTTAAAAGGGCTTACAAAAGGTTCTGTAGCACCTAATTTCACAATCAAAAATAAAAATGGAGAATCAACTAGCCTAAAAAGCTTAAAAGGAAATGTAGTATATATCGACTTTTGGGCTACTTGGTGTGAACCTTGCATCTCAGAAATTACCCCCTCGAAAGAACTTCAGAAGAAATTCACTGGAAAAGATATAAAATTTGTAAACATTTGTATTGAAAGCGAACATAATTCTTGGGTAAAAATGGTGTCAAATAAAAATATTCAAGGAATAAATCTTTTGGTAAGTAAAGAAAATGAGAATATACTCAAAGAAGCTTATTTTATACAAGGATTACCGAGATACGTAATTATAGATAAAGAGGGGAAAATATTCGACCTTAGTGCTAAAAGACCTTCTAACCCAGAATTGGAATTGGATTTAATGAAACTATTATAAAGCACTAATAATAACAACAACTAAACGTAAGTGCTGGTTTTAGTTCAGAACTAAGTACCGTACGTTTAACAATCCCTCCAACACACAGTATCACAAAAGGAAATCTTTTAATTTGAAATAAAAGTATTGGCAATATCAGCGTTGGTATTAAAAGAGAACAACATAAAAAGCGTTGACTAATTACTTRCAGGAAGKTTMGAGKACCTTAAAACCGCACTGTGCTAATCCAAGCMTTARCTRCAAGTAAAAGGACTACAGAAGAAAGAATTGTTAMAAYWGAAATCAGCTAACAACAYCTACAYCCAATGCTAGTTTGTTGCTTTCTTTTATTCATTTAGAAATGAAAACTTAAANTTTATAGCGTTCAAATACGMYMCAAYACTTTATGTATAAATAATTTACWYRTTTTAAATSRCTCCTTTCAAGTCATWTTAACCATTAYARCAGAGCTTAAGCCYAGCACCCNACTCWCATTTTTTATATTTNNWMAAAARCTTCAATACNCSTTKAAAATAAGWGTAGGAAAACAACTMGCATATAACTATGTTTCGTATATTTGAAAARCACTTTATAAAAAATARTGTTCTTCAAATAATAAAAAAGAACATCCATTTGTAATACMGACTTCATGGTATACCGTCAMGTTTAGTTTGTATTGTGGATATATGRGTGTTGTGCGTAAGCAGAAAAAAATGAGCGACACATACATATCTATAGTTTCAGAAAAATTAAATGTTGCTAATTCACAGAATACAGCAGAAAAAATAGTCAAATTTCTAACTGAACAAAAAATCTCACAAAGAAATCTAACTGACYGTGTATTGAGTTTATCACATGGACACAAACCTGCTGAGAATCATCAAAATGCGTTAAAAAACCCGAAATTAGATTTTACAGAACTGAAAACAAACGGAATTGAGCTTATTACCGAAAAGCAAGTTTTTCATAATGGAGGAAATGGATTAGATGAAGTAAATTGTCCATACTGCGGAGAAAATAATATTGAAAATGATTGGGGAAATTCGTTAGATAATTGGTATAACGGAACCGATTCTGACAAAGTTAAATGCTTTAATTGCAATACGGTAAATATTATTACAAAATTTGAATTTAAGCCAACATGGGCATTTGGTAATTTTGGAATTACCTTTTGGAATTGGACAGAACTTACCCCCCAATTTGTGACTGAATTAGAAAAAATAATTGGAACGGATTTGAAATGTGTTACTGGAAAAATATAACAGCCTACGCACGATAAAACCTAGACCCAATACGGGCTTGTTCCTTAATAGAAAATTTAGAACAATTAACAAATACCGACAACACGCAGTCTCACCGAAGGTAAATAAAGAATAAACAACATAAAAAGCGTTGGCTAATAGCTAACAGGTAGGTTCAAAGATATTAAAACCGCACATCGCTTAGCCAAACGTTCTCTGCAAGAAAAAAAACAACAATGAAACAAATATTGATATTTTTAATTTTAATAACAACTCTTAGTACTCAAGCCCAAACCAATGAAAAATTCAATCTTGGATTTGAAAATCAAAAAGAAAAAACAAGTCTTTCTGATGGGTGGTTTAAATGGGGGAATTATAAGTTAACTATAGAAAAAAAAGCACATTCAGGAACGAAATCAGGAAAAATTACTTCATCTGATAATAGCAAATTTGGAAGTATAGCCTACAAAATATCAGGAAATTATATAGGAAAAAACATCAAGCTTGAAGGTTATATGAAAATCAAAAATGTTAAAAATGGATTTGCAGGTCTATTATTACGTATTGATGGAAACGGAAGTACTTTGGCATTTGATAATATGAAAAATCAAAAAATATCAGGAACAAAAGACTGGCAGAAATATAGCATAACTCTTGATTATCCCCAAGGGGCGGAAACTATTTTTATTGCTGGAATACTTTCGGGAAAAGGAGAAGCTTGGTTTGATGATTTCACTCTTTCAATTGACGGCAAAAATGTCCAAACGCTCAAAGAAGTCGAAAAAGAACTTACAAAAGCAGAACTTGACAAGGAATTTGATAATGGGTCTTTAATTGAACTTTCTAATTTGTCTTCTGAAAATATTAATAATCTTGAATTGTTAGGCCGAATTTGGGGTTTTTTAAAATATCACCACCCCGTAAATGTGAAGGGAAACTATAATTGGGACTACGAACTTTTTAGATTTATACCAAGATACGTTCAGACAGAAACTAACAGTGAAAGAGATAAACTTATCATTGACTGGATTAATTCATTTGGTCAAATAAAAAAATGTACAAAATGCCAAGCAGTAGCTAAAAACGCTTTCTTAAAACCGGACTTGAAATGGATAGATAACCAACATGAAGCCTTGAAAAACACATTGCTAAACGTTTATAATAATCGTTCACAGGGCAATCATTATTACATTGGAATGGCTGTGAATGTTGGAAACCCAGAATTTAGAAACGAAAAATCTTATTCAAATATGTCCTACCCCGATGATGGTTTTAGACTATTATCCCTTYATAGATATTGGAATRTGATACATTACTTTTTCCCTTACAAACACTTAATGGATGTTGATTGGAACAAAAAACTAAAGGAATACATTCCTCTATTTATTAATGCAAAAGACGAATTGGAATATGAATTGGTAGCACTTCAAATAATCGCAAATATTCAAGACACACACGCTAATCTTTGGGGCGGTGCTGACAAAATTGATACCTGGAAAGGCATAAATTATCCACCTATACAAGTTCGTTTTATAGAAAATCAGTTGGTGGTAACAGATTATTACAATGAAGAATTATGGAACGAAATTGGGTTAAATATTGGTGATGTAATCACCAGTATAAATGGTAGGTCGATTGACAATATCGTACAAGAAAAATCCAAATATTATCCTGCTTCAAATATGCCAACAAGATTAAGAGATATTTCGGGAGACATTTTACGTTCAAACTCGAACAAAATTGACATAAAGTTTCTATCGGGGAACTCTAAAGTCCAAACTAAATCGCTTAAACTATATCCCAAAAATAGCCTCAATATTTATCGTAGGTACAGAAAAACTGAAGGGAAGTCCTTTAAAATGTTAGACAACAATATAGGATATGTTACGCTTCAAACCATCGAGAAAGATGACATTTCCAAAATAAAAAGTGAGTTTAAAAACACAAAAGGAATAATAATTGACATTCGCAATTACCCCTCTACTTTTGTCCCGTTTAGCTTAGGTTCTTATTTTGTTTCTTCTACTACACCATTTGTAAAGTTTACAAATGGAAATGCAGACAATCCAGGTGAATATACTTTTACAAAAGAATTAAAAATACCCAGTAAAGGCAGGACATATAAAGGCAAATTAGTCGTGTTGCTTAACGAATTAACACAAAGTTCAGCAGAATATACGTCAATGGCTTTTAGAGCAGGAGATAATACCACAATTATAGGGAGCACAACTGCTGGAGCAGATGGAAATGTATCTACAATTTTACTTCCCGGAGGCGTTAGAACAATGATTTCTGGAATTGGAGTGAATTACCCGAATGGTGTAGAAACCCAACGAATTGGAATAGTACCTGACATAGAAGTAAAACCAACCATTGAGGGAATAAGACAAGGAAAAGACGAATTGCTTGAAAAAGCGATTGAAATCATTTTGAAGTAATAAAATATGCAGAGAACAATGTTTTTAAAATAAAGGATTTTTGTTCATATCAAAAGTTACTCTTAATAGAAAGCTTAGCACTTCGAAATCGCCAAATTTTCATATACGAAACCCTATACAACGCAAAAACAGACATTTATATATTTTAATAAAAACCGAAATCATAATTATGATACAATTATTAACTATTGGAGTGATTGGAAAATCACTTAAAAAAAACGAAAAACGTGTACCTATTCATCCGGAACACATAGAACGTATTCCAAAGGAATTACGAAAGCAAATTACTTTTGAACAAGGTTATGGATTGAGGTTTGGAATGGATGACAACACTGTAGCTCAGTTATCATCGGGTCGTGTTGCTTCTAGAGACGAAATACTAAGCAATTTCGATTGTGTACTAATGCCAAAACCTACGGTGGAAGATTTATCTCAAATACGAGAAGGAACCATTGTATGGGGTTGGCCACATTGTGTGCAACAGCAAGAAATTACCCAAGTAGCAATAGAAAGAAAATTAACTCTTATTGCTTGGGAAGAAATGTTCACATGGAGTCGAACAGGTGATAAAAGAATGCATATTTTTTACAAAAACAATGAAATTGCAGGTTATGCCGGTGTAAATCATGCAATAAGTCTTATAGGAGTTGTTGGTAATTATGGAAAACCAAGAAAAGCAGTAGTACTCAGCTTTGGCTCGGTAAGTCGCGGAGCAATATATGCATTGCAAGGTCAGGGATTTAAAGATATCACGGTCTATACGAGTCGTGTAGCAACAGATGTCAATGATCAATTGCCAGGAGTAACGTTTAAACAAATGAAAAATGACGCTTCAGGAAATTTACTTGCAGTTGAATCTGATGGCTCTACGCGTCCATTTTCAGAAGCATTATCAGATGTGCAAATAATTGTGAACGGAACGCTTCAAAATACAGACCATCCTAAAATGTTTGTATCGGCACAAAACGCTGACAAATTGATGAAAGGCACGCTAATTATTGATATAAGCTGTGATAACGGAATGGTTTTTTGGTGTGCTAAACCAACATCGTTTGAATACCCAATGTTTGAAGTGGATGGTAAATTTTATTATGCCGTAGACCACAGTCCAAGTTATTATTGGAATGCTGCCTCATGGGAAATATCACAAGCATTAATTCCATTCTTACCCATAGTTATGGGCGGATCAAAGGCTTGGGAAAAAGATAAATCTATTTCAAAATCCATTGAAATTCATAACGGAATAATTCAAAATCAAAAAATTATTTCATTTCAAAAACGAGAGAAAGAATATCCACACAAATTTCGACAACTTATTGATAAAAATCACCTTGTATAAAAAAGTAAAATATAATAGCCGGACAGTAGAAAATTTGAACATTGCAGCTCGCTTAAAATTAGTTGTAACTAAAAAAGTTCGAGTTCAGAAGTTGGCTACTGTTCTAATATTAACCGTTGTAAACATTACAAAAAAACAAGAATGAAATACATACTATGCATCATTTCAATAGTTATATTCTCCAGTTGCCAGTTAGATAACAGCAACACCATAGCAACAATTACAGCTTCCACTTATAAAATAAAAAATATTTCTCGTGGTAATAATGCCCCTAAAATAGACATCACAAAAGACAGTTTGCACATTTTTTTAATGGCACTACATGCTCAAATTCCGATAGCAGAAATTGTACATGACCTACAATGGTCAGAGGCTACAAAAAGAAACAATATTAACCGGCTACTAGAAAATAAATTACTCATAAAAAGAGGAGACAACTATATTCCTAACCTATGCGTCTTTACAAGCATCAAGGGTGAATTATTAATTAAAAAGAGTGCCCTACTCGCTCAGGAAATTGCGGACAGCATTGTACCTAAATTAAAGGACATACATACCCTCCACAATAAAACAGACATCTCAAAAAAGTATAGTTTTCACGACTTATCTTTTTTCTATTTAAGCGCTGTTTTATTGGATAATGGCCAGATAAACAATATTGAACGTGATTTTTTAGGCAAAGAAAGACCGCTTAGAAATGGCAGCCGCTATTATTTAGCCATCCTAGAAAAAGAGGAAGAAAACAGTGTAGAACCCTTTGGAATTTATGGGAATCAAGTACTTTTTAGAAGTGATTCTGTTATTGTTGCTGCCTATGGAAATACACGTACTCAACTGAATAAAGGTTGGCAAGACTATCAACATAAAAAGGTCCATTCTTTCAGTAAAAATGACTTACATATTGTGAGCAAAGAGATGCCCAAAACCTTTCTAGCTACTTATCTGAAAATTCTAAATAAACACAAGCCTACTTTCGTGAAAATCTATAAAGAATTAGCATTTGAGAAGGAAACATCCTTTGAGGAATTTTTTATTTGGTATTATCATATTATTTACACCCAAACAACAGATCTATTAATAAAACAACAGCTCATAAAAAAGCCAACAAACGGATTGTTTTATTATGAGTTTAAGATGAGGTAATTCCCCCTTCSACTCCKCCYARGGGCYTTACTAAGATTWCATAAGGACWAATAGCAATGGTTGCTTAATTTCTTTTAGGCAACCATTTTATAAATACTCMTCKYTACATGCATTGTTAWTTCTCTACTAAGTTGTGGAMCMNWWAAAAAAATCTNNNNSACAMAMAAARYWTYACNRSTACANASTWWWWSCRRWMASGSWWAYAKTWAASYAAYAACGTTWYCYTTGGTAAATACATGCCACTAGTTTTAATATTCCTTATACAGGAAAAGATACGGATACCTGTAATACAACGCATTAAAAAACACATTCCTCCTGTCGCCTCTGCTTAAGGTAGCAACTGAGCGGAAACTAGAGGTGCGTCCCCTGAGCGAAGCCAAAGGGCACAGCCTAAAAAAAGGGCTTAAAAAGTTGCAAACACTCAATACTTTCAAAAGAAAAAGTAACAAAATCACGAAGGACCTCATAACATTTAAGCTTTTCTACCTTACCTTGCGGCACTAAGTTTAACCATTCAGATGCATAGCTGCTATTCATCTTTTCAATAAAAATATAGTCATATGAATTTCACAGCAATAGACTTTGAAACCGCCACAGCATTCCGTAATTCGGCCTGTGCCGTAGGTATTGTAACCGTAGAAAACGGAAAAATTATAGAGGAGTTTCACGCCCTTATAAAACCGCCAAATAATGAATACAATTGGCGCAACGTTCAGGTACACGGAATTACAAGTAATGACACTCGAAATGCACTAACATTTGATGCCGTTTTTCCAGAAATACAAAAACGTTTGCAAGGGAAAATTGTAGTTGCTCATAACGAATCATTCGACCGTAGTGTACTAAAAAAGACCATGGAAGCTCATAACTTAGAATATGATTCTCTTAATATTGCTGAGCGCTGGGAATGTACCATGAAATTATGCAAAGCAAACGACAAATATCCTTCGGGAAAACTCAATGAGTGTTGTAGGGTAGATAATATAGAATTAAAACATCACGAAGCATTGTCTGATGCACGTGCCTGCGCGGCTTTGTATTTGATACGCTAACCCTTCGACTCCGCTCAGGGTAAACCCTTCTGTTTCCAATGAGGGTACACCTATTCGGCTTCACTAAGGGTACACCCTCTGTCATCGAATAGGATACCAATTCGGCTTCGATCAGTATAAACAAACTCTACTCCGCTCTGGATACGTACTCAAGATTGGTACAACAAGTACCCTGAGCGGAGTCGAAAGAACGGCTCCAAATAGATTATCTCCAACTACTCAACCAACTTCNSRMAAWGNTRSYGNNAAWTWCTRTTYTTCTTTACTAACAAAGCCATCAGCAACTAATTCCTCTAGCGTTAAAATAACAGCCGTTTTATCTAGAGGCAACACAACGGAAACCTCCTTGGTGGCTAAATACTTATATTTTTTAAGCAAGGCAAGTACTGAATAATTTATTTCTTTTGGTTTCRATTTTTCTCCGTAGGATTTTTCCAAAGCAAGTACATAATTATGATACCCGGACATTCCAGAAATACGGTACCCTTGGCCAGACATGCCTACAAAAATAAACGTTGGAAATCCCCGTACTCCCATATTTCTGCCTTCTTGAATTTCGGTATAGAATTGTTGTTTTATAGCTTCATCATTATAATCCTTTAAAAACTGCACCTTGTCTCCCCCACAATTCTCTACCGCTTTTAATAAATATGGCTCTTTTGTGATGTTCTTCTTTTCAAGAAACACCATTTCTCTTATCAATCTTAAAAAAACAACAGCCTTCTCCTCTCCTTGTTGTTGCATTGCCTTGAAAGCGACAGATGGTGGATAGGAAGATGATAAAGGGTCTTCTAACCAAACGTCTCCATCTATACTCATTTCACACTGTTCTCCTACTTCATCCCAATGCACAGCAACATCACTTGGCTTAGAAATACCATTAGACCCGTCAGAGAAACCATCCCAACCAGGAAGTAATCCTCCCATTTTATATTCAATGGTAACAAAATCTCCATATTCAAGCTTCATTTTTTTTAATTCAGGTTCTATGGCCCAACACGCAGAACAAATGGGATCTGTATAATAAATCAACCTCACTTTGTTTTGTAAACTTGTAGTAATTGCTTCAATCCCGTCCTCAGTAGTAGGTCCACACAATCCCGTTGCTAGGTCGCAATTAAAATTTTTATTTTCTTCCATCTTTCTTCGTATTAGATTGTGAATGTATACAAAAGTATTCACAAACAATGTTTTACATAAGTTGTCACTTTTTTCATACCTTGTACAAAATGCATGTTTTTACTGAGTTCCAACTCGTTATAAACAAATAAGTTTTAGAATATAAGTGCCTTACGCCTGTAACACTTCAAGGAATTACAGGAAAAAGGAAGCCATTGGCATTGCAGCAAGAACATAACGTCTCCACAAGGTTTAGCAAAATTCAAAAATAAATACCGTAAAAACAACGCAGATGCTCACCAAAAATCTACAAAAACTAAAACAAGACGGTATAATTCATAGAAAAGTATATGCAGTGGCTCCTGTAAAAGAGGAATACTCCTTAAGTGAAAAAGGGAAATTTTTAATCCCCGTATTARARATAATSKYAAWWRAACAAATTAAATAAAATCAAATGAAAGCAGTATTATTTTCCATAGGGACCCGCGGTGATATAGAACCTTTTCTAGCCATTGCTCAATTGCTAAAAGACAAGAATTGGGAGGTGATTTGTGTTTTCCCAGAGCAATTTCGAGAAACTGTGGAGGCAWYSRWACTNKMWWTYANSWGKTWYWAMCAAKSRRTTWCKSSMKYYMRKGGMYGKWMMWGAAGCTAAAATGGTGATGGGACGCCAAGGTTCAATTTTTCAACGAATTGGTATSATGATACGCATGTCAAAGGTAGGTCTAAAACTTTCAAAAGACATGTTGAGGCTACAGCATCGCATTCAGCAAGAAGAACAACCCGATAGAATTCTATACCATCCAAAATGCAACTATAGCCTAATATGGGGAATGGAAAATATAGGAAAATCCATCATGATTAGTCCAATTCCTGGTGTAGCACATACTATAAATCACCTTACCGTATTAGGAGGAAACTACGGAGAAATATTAAATAAATTAAGCTTCTGGTTTGCAAATACCATGAAAGCCACTGTACTTACAAAAATTTCAAAACGATTTAGTAATGGTWCTAATGGAATAAAATTCACTGTTTCTTCTGTAAAAAAAGCGATGCTTGAAACAGAAAARACATTGTATGCTATTTCACCRTCCYTATTTCCAAAACCTACCTACTGGCCTTCTTCCGCCCATGTAGTSGGKTTTCAYGAAAGGAATAAAATRAAAAACTGGGAACCTACCGAAGCATTATTGCAGTTTCTACAGAGAAATCATAAAATTATCTTTATTACTTTTGGAAGTATGTCTAATGCCGATCCGAAAGAAAAAACTAAGATAATAATGGATGTTTTGAAAAGGCATAATATTTCTGCTATCATAAATACTTCCTGGGGAGGATTAGAAAAAACAGATGAACCTTCGGACAACACCCTCTTTGTAAACAACATTCCTTACGATTGGATTTTTCCGAAAATATATGCCGTAGTACATCATGGTGGATCAGGAACTACCCATACCGCTTTAAAATATGGATGTCCAAGCCTAATAATTCCACATATTCTAGACCAACCTTTTTGGAATAGAACCATCGCTAACTTAGCGTTAGGACCTGAAGGAATGCCCATAAAAGACCTGAATAAAGAGGACTTTACAATTCAATTATTGGAGCTAATCAATAATAAAATGTATAAAAAAAACACTGAATTAATACGCTTAAAAATGCAAACTGAAAGTAATAAAAGCAATTTGTACGATTTGATAAACGAATAGAACAGGTGTTTTTATACGCTTCCCCCTCTATAAATTATTCCATAGTACTCAAGATAATCCCAATTATAATCCCCAAAATAACATCTATTAAATGAAACAATCCATCGTTCACATCGCATTGTTAGTAAAGGACTATGACGAAGCCATCGATTTCTATACCAAAAAAATGAATTTTGAATTGTTGGAAGACACCTATCAACCCGAWCAAGATAAAAGATGGGTTATAATAGCACCGCCAAATACCACAGGCAGCAGTATTTTACTAGCCAAAGCATCCAAGGACGAACAACATAAATTCATAGGTAATCAAACTGGAGGTCGTGTATTCTTATTTCTAAACACCGACAATTTTTGGAGGGATTTTAGGGATATGACCGCAAAGGGAATTGAATTTGTAAGAGCTCCAAAAAAAGAAACCTATGGTACAGTGGCTGTTTTTAAAGATTTGTATGGAAACTTATGGGATTTACTGGAGTTAAACGCTACAGCAGCAAAGCCAAAAAGTATTGGTTAAATTAGAGGTTTCTTTAGCCTAAAATACACCTTCCTAATAGAAGATTCATTGACTCAACTATTAACTTCAAACCTAGCTCTCAGAGAAACCACAGTCGTTTTCCTGCTACATATCAACAAATAAAAGTGTAGCGATTATAAATTAGTACCACCAACCTTTTAGTTCATTTTTAATCCTCCTTTATTAAGTAATTGCAACAACTCAGTTTACAATTATTAATTAGGACTCGCTAATAAACCACTATCTACCTGAATACAAATTACTTGCGTCCTTAGTAATTTATAACTACCTTACCATAATTAAAAAGTTCGTATACTAAATACGTCCCTGAGAAGAGACAACGGAATCCATTCCCTCTACAATTATCATCCGTTGCTAGCAATTATAGAAAAACGACTTACGCTAACATAAACACCTCACAACAGCTTAAAAAACGAAAATAATGTTGCATTTGGAAAGATGTGTAAACGTAATTTTCAGAAAAGAAAAAGCCATTGAAAAAAAACAACAAAAGTATGGTTATTCAAACAAGTACAACACTCAAAAATATCCATAGGTAGCCAAAAACAGACGCGTAAAGGGGCTACAAGGAGTAAATTAAATGATGTTAGTTACTCGAGGGGTATTCAAACTTTTTATATTAATAAGTATAATTTAAAATTTATTACAATGGATTCAACAATCAAAAAATTAGGACTCGCAGTTGCGCTAACACTATTTATTGCCGTTTCAGTGCATGCTCAAGACGTCACCGTATGGAAGGTTGACAAAGCACATACCTCGGTTAATTTTTCAGTCAATCACTTCTTTTCAGCTGTCACAGGAAAGTTTACAATATTTAATGGAAATTTTAATTTTGACACAAACAATTTAAAAGAAAGCAATGTAGATTTTACCGTTTCTATAAAGAGTGTCAATACAGACAATGCAAAAAGAGATAAACATCTTCAATCTGGAGATTTTTTTGACGCCAACACTTATCCAAATCTGGTTTTTAAATCTTTCAAAATTGAAATGAAATCAGATAACGAATACTTGATTCACGGGAAATTAACAATTAAAGACAAGACAAAAGAGGTGATTTTACCTATGAAAATTACAGGAAAAATGGTACACCCTATGAAAAAAAACACCCTTTTAATGGGAATAGTAATTAACACTACGATTAACAGAACAGACTTTGGGATAGGGACAGGAGACTGGGCTACTACTATGGTAGTTGGAAACGAAGTTAGAATTCATATTCCAATGGAATTAAATAGCAAAAAATAGCATTCAGAGCAACACAATTATTGAAAACGCTCTTTTAATAGGAATTATAGTATCACTATAATCTCTGTTGTAAGCTGATTTGCCACCATATGGGTGTGTCAAAAATGGAAACCTCTAGGGTACGTACAGTGTCTGGAGGCTTACTAAGACAAATTGATTATGGAAATTCAGGATAGAAACTAACCAAACTAAATATAGAATTATGAAAACTAAAAGAACAATAGCAATGCTTCTGATTTTTGGGATGATAATCATAGGTTGCAAACAAAATGGAAAAACAATAGAAGTAGCTATAAAAGTTGACCCCGTGAAGATTGATCTCGTAAAAGATGAATTTCCCGATGCAAAAAAAGAAGTAATGGAAACTTTTGAAGCCATTGCACAAAGTATAAAAGATGGTGATATAGACAAACTAATTTCCTTCCATGCCTACGGTCCAAAGTTTACCGAATTTAAAAATGGAGCATTCAGAAATGATGGTGAAGCAAACGAAGCTCACGAACGTAGTCTTTTTGGTGCTGTGACAGAAGTAATAAAGTTTGATGCAAAAGATTTACAAATTGCTGTATATGGAGACGTTGCCAATTTAACCTTTCATTCTGATATTCATTTAAAATTTGGTGATGATTTAGTTATTGTCAATGACCAAATCACCTTATTATTTGTAAAGACAGACACTGGTTGGAAAATGGTTCACGAACATCATTCTCCACTTAAGAAAATAGCGGAAAAATAAGCGCCTCTAAATCATCACTTAACGTAAGTACAAAGAATTATCAAGGCTAAAATCACTAAGAAAAGTAAACAGTAGTTATAAAAAAAGGTGAGAAGTAATACACTCACCTTTTTTAAACCATAATTTCAACAATACTACCTACATAAAAGGATTTACTCAAAAATAACAGGAATTAAATGATGCACTTTCTATTTCAAAAAAAGAATTTAATATTTTAGCAAAAAAAAGGACAACCAAATTTGCAACCCTCTTAAAATGAAAATTCAAGACATTACCGGTACATTCTCGATTATAGGAAGCAACCAGGACAATAGTGATACCAGTTACAATGGCACCTTGACCCTATCCTTAGACACAAATGATAGAATTGTAGCCACGTGGTTAATTAACAAAGATCAAGCGCAGCAAGGAACTGGCTTTTTTAAGAACAATATTTTAGTCATTAATTTTAACTATAACGGAGAAGACAAGCAAGTATACAAAGGTGTTGTAGTTTATCAGTGTTTGACTCCGGATATTTTAGACGGATTTTGGTCGGAAAAATTTGGTGACCCATTGTTTTTAGGAGAAGAACGTTGTTTTCGAATAAAAAAAGCTCCTTTAAATTAGTACTAAGTAAAATGGCCTTACCTATTATATTACGTTATATGACAAARCAGATTGTCTCAGACAACAAAAATATATAAAGTAATATATTCTACATTTAATTTAACATTCATTTTAACAGTATCTCTTATTTAATTAAGTAAAATTTTGTAAATTTGTCAGCATAATGAGTAACAGAATAAAAAAATATCATCCATTTTRAWGNCATNCNTRGWTWWAWWKTYTRCNGMTGYCANTCARKMKTWKYGRKCANKATTNWRRTGWCNNGCKANTGRRYWCTTCTTATTTTTTCACAGCTGATGCTTGTAATATGATGGACATGCAAATGCCCATTACTCCAGATGATTGTACCATTGAAAAAGAAGGCTGTTGTTCTGATAACAACGAGTTTGTTCAAGGAAATTCTGAAGTGCAAACTTTAGCTACTTCCTTAAATTTTGAACAGCAAGTATTCTTAACTTCATTTGTATACACTTACATCAATTTATTTGAAGGATTGGAAAAAAACGTAGTTCCTTTTAAAAATTACGTACCACCTATTATTGTCAAGGACATCCAAGTTATTGACAGCGTATTCCTTATTTGATTTACTGCTTAATTTTTTGTAACTCTTTCGTTTCTTTACGATTAGGGTTATCTTTGTTGTGCATTACTTTTTGCACCATTACTATATCACTATTTTTTTTAATAAAAATCATTTTACTATGCTCARTAAAAGCATTAAATTTTTAATTGAAAATAAATTAGTCGCTGTATTATTATTAGCACTATTTATTGGCTGGGGAGTCTCGAATGCCCCTTTTGATTGGGAAACAGGTAGTTTCCCTCGCAACCCCGTAGGCGTTGATGCCATTCCCGATATTGGGGAAAATCAACAAATTGTATTTACAAAATGGGCAGGTAGATCTCCTCAGGATATTGAAGATCAAATTACCTATCCATTAACCACTTCCCTACTTGGAATTCCCGGTGTAAAAACCATTAGAAGTTCCTCTATGTTTGGATTTTCAAGCATTTACATCATCTTCGAAGAGGATATTGAGTTCTACTGGAGTAGATCCAGAATTCTTGAAAAACTAAACTCCTTACCGAGTAACTTATTACCTACTTCTGTAAAACCAGCCTTAGGACCGGATGCTACAGGATTAGGACAAGTATACTGGTATACGTTAGAAGGAAGAGATGAAAATGGCGAGGTTACCGGAGGATGGGACTTGCATGAGTTGAGAAGTATTCAGGATTTTTATGTTAAATATGGTTTATCCTCTGCTTCAGGAGTTTCTGAAGTTGCTTCTATTGGTGGTTTTGTAAAAGAATATCAAATAGACATCAACCCAGATTTACTAAAGGAATATAATATTTCCTTGCAACAAGTAGTAGCTGCTGTAAAAAACAGTAATAAAGATATAGGTGCCAAGACTACGGAAATTAACCAAGCGGAATACTTGGTGCGTGGATTGGGATATGTTAAATCGGTGGAAGACATCGAAAATGCCGTTGTTACGTCGAAGGACTTTACCTCGATTTTGATCCGAGACATTGCAACRGTTTCTTTAGGCCCAGCCATCCGAAGAGGATTATTGGATAAAGAAGGTGCCGAAGTTGTCGGAGGTGTGGTAGTTGCCAGATATGGTGCCAACCCAATGGAAGTGATTAACAATGTAAAAGAGCAAATTGCACAAATTAGTGCAGGATTGCCTTCAAAAGTATTAAAAGATGGTCGCGTGTCACAATTAACCATCATTCCTTTTTATGACCGATCTGAATTGATCAACGAAACCTTGGAAACCTTAGATGAAGCACTGTCTTTGGAAATTTTAATTACCATTTTAGTAATTATTGTAATGGTATTTAATTTACGAGCTTCCGTACTAATCTCCGGATTACTACCTATTGCAGTATTRATGGTATTTATCGCCWTGAWAATATTTAATGTCGATGCTAATATTGTGGCCCTTTCAGGGATTGCCATTGCCATTGGAACCATGGTGGATGTTGGAGTGATACTCTCCGAAAACATCATACGGCATTTAGAAGAAGATAAAAATAACACCCCAATAAACGAACTTGTATACGGAGCAACTACGGAAGTTTCTGGAGCTATTATTACAGCAGTAATGACAACTATTGTAAGTTTTGTTCCTGTATTCACCATGATAGGCTCTGAAGGAAAATTATTTAGACCCCTMGCATTTACAAAAACGGCGGCATTATCTGCTTCCTTAATTGTAGCATTGTTCCTTATCCCTCCATTTGCTGCTTGGCTATTTGGTTGGAAACCMCCAGTAAAAAAAGGRAAATTTATCATGAGCATCCTWTTGGTTGCCGCAGGTATATTTGGAATTTATAGTGGGTAYTATATTGCATTTATCTTGATTGGWTTCGGAATCACAAGCTTCTTAAAAGCAAAAGAAATACTAACAGAAGATAAAGCTAATAATGTAAATATTGTMATWTCAGCATTGGCTATTGTAGGATTATTGAGCACTACCTGGAGACCTTTAGGAGTGGATCATTCTATTTTAACTAACTTAATATTTGTTTCGGTTATCTGTTTCGGGATCTTAGGAATCTTTACTTTATTTAGAAAGTCTTATGTAAGCATCTTAAATTGGGCTTTGCGTAATAAGATTCTATTTTTAAGTATGCCTATAATCATTGTCGCATTTGGGTTGAATGTTTGGAAAAACACGGGGAAGGAATTTATGCCATCACTAAACGAAGGATCCTTCTTACTAATGCCTACCTCTATGCCTCACTCAGGAGTTGCTGAAAACTTGCGAGTATTAAAACAACTGGATATGGCCGTAGCCACAATTCCAGAAGTTAGAACTGTTGTAGGAAAATCAGGGCGTATAGAAAGTGCCTTGGATCCAGCGCCGTTATCTATGTATGAGAATATCATCAATTATAAGTCGGAGTACAAAATGGATGCACATCGCAAACGTTTAAAGTTTAAAGTAAATGAAGACGGTTTGTTTGAGACAAAGGCGGGTAAATTTATCTCCCCTGGAACCAAAATTGAAAACAGACAGTTAATTGAAGACGAAGATGGAGAATACTACAGAAACTGGCGTAAGCATATTAAATCTGCAGATGATATTTGGGAAGAAATTGTAAAAGTAACTAAGTTACCAGGAGTCACCTCTGCTCCAAAATTACAACCTATCGAAACCAGATTGGTCATGTTGCAAACTGGGATGAGAGCTCCTATGGGAATCAAAGTAAAAGGTTCTAGTTTAGCACAGATAGAAGCTTTTGGATTGGAATTAGAAACCATTCTAAAACAAGTTCCYGGAGTKAAGAARGAAGCSGTKTTTGCMGATAGAATTGTTGGAAAACCTTATCTATTAATTGATATAGATCGCGAAAAATTAGCGCGATATGGATTGTCCGTAAGTGACGTTCAAAATATTTTGGAAGTCTCTGTAGGAGGTAAAGTTATCTCCCAAACAGTCGAAGGACGTGAACGTTATGGAATTAGAGTAAGATACCCAAGAGAACAACGTTCAAGTCCAGAGGATTTTGAAAAGATTTATGTACCAACTCCTAATGGAAATCCAATTCCATTATCAGAATTAGTAACGATAAGATACGAACAAGGTCCACAAATTATAAAAAGTGAGGACACCTTCCTAATTGGGTATGTACTTTTTGATAAGTTGGACGATGAAGCTGAGGTAACCGTTGTAGAACGCGCACAAGATGCAATTCAAAGAACTATAGACCGAGGAGAACTCGTAGTTCCAAAAGGAATTAACTATACGTTTACTGGAACTTATGAAAATCAAATTAGAGCAGAAAAAACACTGGGCGTTGTGGTACCACTAGCATTAGGAATTATTTTCTTAATCCTTTATTTCCAATTTAGGTCTGTGGCAACCTCTTTAATGGTATTCTCAGGAATTACCGTTGCCTTTGCCGGTGGATTTATCATGCTTTGGTTATACGGAGAATCATGGTTCCTTAATTTTGATGTCTTTGGCGTCAATCTGCGGGATTTATTCCAAATGGGAACGGTTAATTTAAGTGTCGCTGTTTGGGTAGGGTTTATCGCATTGTTTGGAATTGCGACAGATGATGGCGTTGTAATGGCGACTTATTTAACCCAAACTTTTGATAAAAATTTACCAACAACTAAGGAGGAAGTAAGAGCTTCTGTAGTAGAAGCCGGTGTTAAACGTATTAGACCTTGTTTAATGACCACCGCTACTACCATGCTTGCATTATTACCAGTACTAACATCTACAGGAAGGGGATCCGATATTATGATTCCGATGGCCATCCCAAGTTTTGGGGGAATGCTAGTTGCATTAATTACCTTATTTGTAGTACCAGTATTATTTAGCTGGCAGCGTGAAATAACACTAAAAAAATTGAACAATGAGAATTAATATCATTTACATCCTTATATTTTTAATCTCGTTAAGTGCCAATGCACAAAACCTGAACGATTATTTAAGTGAAGCAGCAGAAAACAATCCAGCCTTAAAGAGCTTTCAATATAAATATGAAAGCGCTCTGGAAAAAGTTGTAGAAGTTGGAAGTGTACCTAACACTTCCTTCGGAGTAGGATATTTTGTACAAACGCCTGAGACCCGTGTTGGGGCTCAGCGTGCAAAATTATCAATAGCACAAAAATTACCATGGTTTGGCTTTAGAATTATTCTAAAGTAAGGAATTTATCCTGAAAGGTCAATATGAAAACCTTGGCCTACTAACAACAATTCAGGGCCGCTACCTAGCGCAACCCA
>NVSD01000033.1:0-1128 GCA_002401105.1 Flavobacteriaceae bacterium
AGGATATGGAGCTGTTTTTTCTAACTTGGAATTAGATGTTTATAATTTAGGCTTGGATTATCTGGATGCTATAAACGATTTTAATAAGGTTACTGAAACATCGACTTCGAGTGGTTTTTATATTGGAGGATTTGTGTCTGTAGCTATTTCCAATAAGTTTCAAATACAGGGGAATGTTAATTATTCAAGAATTTCTAAGGGGGGATTTAATGCGAATTATGTTACTATTCCTATAGTGCTTAGTTATGCGGTATTAAAATCGCTAAAAGTTCAATTGGGGCCTTGGTTAAACATGCAATTAGACGATACTACTAGTGATTATAAAAGTACTGTAGTAGATATTGCTACGGGACTGCGATATGATATAAATAGTAAGTTGTTATTGGAGGCTCGTTATGGTTTTTCTGTGACCAATAGATATGGTAAAATGAATGGAACGGATTTGAAAAATAGTCCTTTTCAAATTGGATTAGGATATAAATTCAACTAAAAATAAATAACTTATATTTGAAAGCGAAAGTAACACTACTTTCGCTTTTTTTTATGCTATAATGAAACTACTCATCCTAAACGGCCCAAATTTGAATCTGCTAGGTAAGCGTGAACCAGAAATATATGGTTCAGATACCTTTGAAGATTACTATAAGAAATTACAAGAAAAATACCCAACTATAGATTTTGAATATTACCAATCAAATGTAGAGGGGGAGTTAATAAACAAATTACATGAAGTTGGTTTTTCATATGACGGCATAATTTTAAATGCTGGCGCTTACACTCACACGTCTATTGCTATTGGTGATGCAATTAAAGGAATTACAAGTCCTGTAATAGAAGTTCATATTTCCAATGTGCATTCTAGAGAATCCTTTAGACATACCTCCTATATTGCGCCAAATGCAGCAGGGGTGATTGCTGGTTTCGGATTGAAAAGTTATGACTTGGCGGTGGAAAGTTTTTTGTAGGCTTTGGTAGTTGTAAGCTATAAGTTGCTCACTCTTGATGAATTGCTAATTGGAAATATTTTTGGTAGTTGTAAGTGTTAAGCGGTAGGTTATAAGTTGCGCACTCATGCGGATAATAGTCATAATTTTAGGATAGTAGTGCTAAATCTGTCAGTATTGATAA
>NVSD01000033.1:1134-23472 GCA_002401105.1 Flavobacteriaceae bacterium
TNTTCTCTATTCTCTATTCTCTATTCTCTATTCTCTATTCTAATATCTCACTACTCACATCTAAAAAAAAGTGATACCGATATAAGATCAGTATCACTTTTGATAAATCGTTTTTTATAAAAACACTACATTTTAGAATCAATAAAGGCAATCACTTCCTGCTCTGCAGCGATGGTGTCGTCATATATTTTTTTTGATTTCGCTAAAATATCTTCTGCAAATTTACGATCCTTAATGTCTTTTGCGTTGATGCGTACATTAAAATAAGCACCAATTACGGCCGTTCTAGCACATAAAACACCAACAGCACTATCGGATAAGGAACTTTGCATTCCGTCTTTCAGCATTGCTTGCATTACTTCGATAGAATTATAGGCAGTTTCCATCACTTGAAAAGGARTTTCAGTCGCATAAATAGTAGCCGCTTCAATGGCTTGTTTTCTTGCTGTTGTTTCTTCCTCGTTGGTTTTTGGCATTCTAAAACCGTCAATTATTTTATTAAAGGCATTTGTGTCTTCATCCACTAAAAACAGCAACCTATTTTTATAAGCTTGTCCTTTTACGGCCCATTCGGAAAAGAATTCCCATTTATCGTCCCATCCGGCCTTATGTGCAGATAAGTTAGCAACCATTGTTCCTAAGGAAACACCTAATGTACCAACATAAGCGGSGATAGAACCACCACCTGGAGCCATAGATTCTCCCGCTGTTTCTTCGGCAAAATCTGCAATGGTTAAGTCTACTAATTTTTCTGTTTTATCTTCCAATAAGTATTCGATAATACGTTCTTTTGGATGGAAAGGTTTTAAATCATCCAATCCCAAAGATTTTACAGCAATTTTAATTTTTTCTGCATCACTTATACCTAGAGAGCGTTCTTGCTTTTTAAGGAAAAAATCTCCTGCATCTAGCATGGCTTGTAAAGGAATTAAACCGATGAGTTCTGACCCTGTTACGCGCATTCCTCTTTCTGTAGCAGATTTTACGGTTTCGTCAAAAGCCACATGCATAGAAGTGATGTTAATATTGGTCAAGTTATACGAGATTTGAGCAATTCCATATTCTTCGATAAACCATCCTATTCCTTTTACCGCTTTCAATTTTCCAGGAATACGAACAGGTTCTCCATTGGCATCTAGTACTTTTTTTCCAGTCGCAGCATTTCCGGCGCGTTTAACACGTCCAGCTTCTCTAATGTCAAAAGCAATAGCATTGGCTCTACGCGTAGAAGTTGTATTTAGGTTTACATTGTAAGCGATTAAAAAATCACGTGCAGAAATGGCCGTAACACCACTTTTTATTACTTGACCGTTGTATTCCTTAGGTCCGTAATCAGGTGCCCATTCAGGCTTAGAGAACTTCTCTTTTAAACCTTCATATTCACCAGAACGACAATTGGCTAGATTGACGCGTTTTTCTTCTTTAGCTGCATTCTCATAAAAATAACCAGAAATCCCTAACTCTTTCCCCACACGTTCACCTAATTGATGGGCGTATTTGGCGGTATCTTCCATAGATATGTTGGCAATAGGAACTAAGGGGCAAACATCGGTGGCTCCAAAACGAGGATGTTCTCCCGTTTGTTTACTCATATCAATTAATTCGGATGCTTTTTTTATCAATAAAAAGGCGGCATCTATCACTTTAGCAGGTTCCCCTACAAATGTAATTACGGTACGGTTAGTTGCCTTTCCAGGGTCAACATCCAATAACTTAACACCTTCTACGGTTTCAACAACGGCAGCAATGGCATTAATTTTATTCATATCGCGCCCTTCACTAATATTAGGAACGCATTCTATTAATTGTTTGATCATTGTGTGTTTAATTTAGTCACTCAAATTTAGAAAGATAATTCCATTTATTGATGATATATTTCATGAAATAGGAAGCAAAATTAAAAATTGTTTTACCTTTGAATTTATTAGAAAATCAAATTGTATGAAGCGAATTTTAGTAACCGGAATGGCGGGGTTTATTGGGTATCATTTATCAAAATTATTAAAAAATGAAGGCTATGAAGTAGTTGGAATTGATAATTTAAATGATTATTACGATCCAAATCTAAAATTAACACGTCTACAAAACCTGGGAATTAATACGGATATAATTGAATACAATAAAGCGATTGAAGCTGATAATTGTACTTTTTACAAGTTAGATTTGATGGATTTAAAAAATTTAAAATCCTTATTTGATACCTATAAATTTGATGTTGTAATTAATTTAGCGGCCCAAGCGGGAGTTCGCTATTCRATAGAAAAYCCACATGCATATGTAGATAGTAATATCAGTGGTTTTTTAAATATTTTGGAAGCCTGTAGAGCATTTCCTGTAAAACACTTGATTTTTGCTTCGTCTAGTTCTGTGTATGGTTTAACGGAGGAYCTTCCTTTCCATGAGGACAATTGTACRGATCATCCTATTTCTTTGTATGCTGCAAGTAAAAAAGCCAACGAAATGATGGCMCATTCCTATGCCAATTTATATGATATTCCGTGTACTGGCTTGCGRTTTTTYACCGTTTATGGYCCYYTAGGTCGTCCTGATATGGCGTATTATATTTTTACAAAAGCCATGTTAGCTGGAAARGAATTTGATGTGTTTAATAATGGWGAAATGAGCCGTGACTTTACCTATGTGGACGATATYGTAGAGAGTATTAAAAGGTTGATGCCATTGCCTCCMAAAAAGAACAATCCCAAATTTGATGCTAAAAAACCTACAACTTCTAAAAGTTCTAACCCATATCAGATTTTTAATATTGGTAATAATAGTCCTGTGGCTTTAATGGATTATGTAAAAGCTATTGAAAAAGCCTTAGATATTAAAGGGAAAATCAATTATAAACCAATGCAAGCTGGGGATGTAGTTTCTACCTATGCAGATGTGTCTAGTTTGTTTGAATATATCAATTTTAAACCTGCCACTACTGTGGAAGATGGTATTGCTGCTTTTGTGAAATCGTATAAGGAGTATATTGCTAAGTAGTTGTTGGTTGCTGGTTGTTAGTTGCTGGTTGCTGGTTGTTGTTTGTGTGTGAAAAACAAATAAATATAACGTACATACAAAGCCAATATCAGTGGGATAAGAGCGGTATTAAACTGTTRGAATTCTAAAATCCAAACGACTAGCATRATATCTAATAGGAGYAATGTGATTAAAAGATAATGCTTTAACCAACCTTTTAAATTGTTTTGTAAAAACAGAAATGCAATGGCTAAATTCGGWGCGAATGCCCATAAAAAATTGAAGTTTTTATAGGTTGCTGTATGGTCTGTTGCAAACCAAAGTAAGAGCACAATTACACCTACAATTCCAGTSRTAAAAAACAATATAAAATCGAGTGATTTTGTGCGCTTTTTTCTTTTAAAATCTATMAAGGTAATTATGGAGACGATTAAAAAGATAATTARACATAATAGGAGCGGAGTGAATTCAAAGCCCTTAGGTGATTTTGGAAAGGGATGTAATAGCGTGYTGGTTTTCTTTACCAATGGGACTWTTTTTCCAGCAAYACTWATGGARGCATGYTCGAATGCTTGCATCATATAGTCKGGTAAAAAACGATATTSGTCAAAAGTWGCGCGTTTATCTATCACAGAACCRAGTGCTAGATCTATTCCAAATTTCCCCCAAGCATGTGTTTTTGTATAATCAGCAATTAAATCTCTATGCGTTTTATTGGAGCTTAAGTGGGCATTAGTATARSTAACCTGCTCGCCTAAAATCTGCGTCATCACTTCTTCCAATTTAGTAGAGCAATTGTCATAGAAAAAATCGTAGCGATAATCCTTGTTCTCTGGTTTSGCATTGTTTTCTAAAAATTGATAAAAWGCCTGTGTTTTCTCTGCATCTATATCTAGTACTTGTTCTTTTATCCAGCGTTTTTCGTAGTTGTAAATTCSTAAAAAACGTCCAGTATCTGCGGTTCCTAATTGGTAAATGAGCTTTCCTTTTAGAAAATTAAGGTAAAAATTAGGGGCGTTAAAATCAAAAGTCCCGTAATTATAAATACGATCTATCCCCAAAGAAGGGTCGTTTATACGAAAGGCACTATGTCCAAATGAGGTGAATAATTCCGAGCCTGGACCACAAGTAATGACGCTAACAGATGCATGCTTTGTTAATTTTTGTTGTCCAATAATAGGGGTGAATCCCACTAATAGGATACATATAAAGGTGAAAATGTATTTTTTCATGATTTCTTATAGATTGCAAATGTCGTTTTTGAGTTGTTGTTTTAAAAACTGAACTAGGTTTTTTTCTAACCACTGATCTGATTTTCCAATAAATGGATGATTAAATCCAACATGTCCACCATAGGTTGTGGGCATAAAATTAAAAAATTTATTTGTTGTTGCTATTTCAAATGGATGGCAACTTTTACTTAAAAAAGAATCATCCAGGGCATTTATTAAAAGCGTTGGGATTTTAATGTTTTTTAAAAAGGGCTTGCAACTATTTTGTTTCCAGTAATCTTGGGCACTTTTAAAACCAAACAAAGGTGCGGTGACTGCTCCGTCAAAATCAAAGAAATTCTGTGCGTTTTTAACGGCGTTTATTTGAATATTGTTGTTGGGGTACTTCGCCAATTTTTTAAACGTTTTTTCCTTCAGTGATCTTAAAAAACGTTGCATAAAAATATAATTACGCTTTTTAGATAATTCGAGAGATGAGCCGGCTAAATCACAGGGAACAGAAACGGCCATGGCAGCTTGTATTTTTGAATCCAGTTGCTCCGTTTCACCTACATATTTTAATACCATGTTTCCTCCCATGCTAAATCCTAATAAACAAAGGTTTTTGTAGTGGTAGTTTTGACTAATATATTGAATGGTAGTATCTAAATCGTCTGTTTTTCCACTGTGGTAACTTTGCAATTTTAAATTATCTTCTCCTCCACAAGACCTGAAATTTAACGCAGCGATGGCTATCTTTTGAGATTTTAAATAATTCACCACATCTTTTACATAGGTGGATTGACTACTTCCTTCCAATCCATGAAGTAGGATAACAAGTGTGTTGGTTTTTTGATGGACAAAGTCAATGTCTAAAAAATCATCATCTGTAGTGGTAATTCTTGTTCTATCATATTCAATATCACTACTACTAGTGAACGTTCTATAGATGGTATTAATAAAACCACTTTTTAAGAGTGTTGATGGATGGTAGGAGTTTTCTAGAATTGGCATAGATAGCGATTAAACAAAGTTGAAAAATAGTCAATTTAATGGGGAACTATTTAGTATTTTTACGAAAATTTACAATCCATGACTATTAAAAAACACATCCCAAATCTGATTACCTTATTAAACTTGTTTTGTGGAGTGCTCGCAGTAATTTTTGCGGTGCAAGACTATCTCTTAATTGCGAGCTTTTTAATAATGCTGGGTATCTTTTTTGATTTTTTCGATGGATTTTTTGCGCGATTATTAAATGTATCGGGTGAATYGGGCAAACAATTGGATTCCTTAGCAGATGTGGTGACGAGTGGGGTGGCTCCTGGGGTTATCATGATGGTTTTAATCAAACAGAGTTTACCTGAACACGACAATTCATTAATTACGGGAATCATTACTCCGGATAGTTTATGGGCCTTGGTTGGATTGTTAATTCCTTTAGCATCTGCCTATAGATTGGCTAAATTTAATATTGATACGAGACAAACATCCTCTTTTATTGGATTGCCAACACCAGCCTTTACACTGATCGTAGTTGCCTTACCGTTAATTCTTTCTTATAGTAATTTTGATTGGGCCTTGACAATGATCCAAACACCTTGGGTTTTGGTTTTAATTACGCTGTTTGGTTGTTATGCCATGAATGCAGAAATCCCGTTGTTTGCTTTGAAGTTTAAAGATTATACATGGAAAAATAATAAGATTAAGTTTACTTTTCTAGGACTGAGTGTATTGTTATTAATTGGCTTACAATTTGTAGCGATTCCACTTATTATAATTTTATATGTGTTGTTTTCAGTAATTGAGAACCGTACTAAGAAGTTGTAAGATTAAGTTGATGTATTTTGTTAAATCCGCTATTCTCGATACAAATTTTTGAATAAAAAATTCAAAAATTCACTCGAACTGACGCTTAGGTTCCGTTATTATTCCCACTTGTTATTGTGAGAAAGTGTCTTGGATTCGTCCCTTCGAGTGGTTTTTTAAATGACCAAAGGGAATTTATAAAATTGTATCGAGAAGTTTTTAGTCTTGAAATTCATTGTTAATTCATTGACATTGTTTCATTCTTTTTTTTACTCACCCATTTTAATTTAGGGGTGTTAGTGAATTGCTCCTCCAATAAACCATTTATGCCGGTTATTGGGGATTGTTTTTGGTATAAGGCCTTATTAAAAACCATGTCCAAAACTGCGCGTCTCTCCTAGGGTCGCTCCTGAATCTCGCAGCTTTCGAACATATATACTGCATAAAAGACGGGCTTCGATTTGAAATTATCAATATYACRARGTKTMCTTTTYCRYTAYCTTTTRCATTACACTGTTCGTTATCAGTGCCACTTGTTTTATCTTTTTTTAAAACTCCCATCTGCCATTGATGTAATTTATTTTATATGTTCATTTTTTACTCACCCATTTTATTTTAGGAGTGTTCGTGAGTTGCTCCGCAGTTGCTCCTCCAAAAAACGAACCAAAAAAGGAGCCTTTTATGATGTATTTTTTAATGCGGYAAAAARCCTTATTAAAAAYCATGTCCAAAACTGCGCGTCACTCCTAGGGTCGCTCCTGAATCTCGCAGCTTTTGAACATATATACTGCATAAAAGACAGGCTTCGATTTGAAATTATCGATATTACTTAGTTTACTTTTTCAATACATTTTGCATTTCACTGAACGTCATCACTATCACAGGGTTTTATTATTTTTAAAAAAACTACCATCTAGAACTGACGTTAAATTTTATCCTGCTTCCATGACGTCACATCGAGTGATTGCGACGGCAGGAGTAATTGTATCGAGATGTTTTTGGTATAAGGCCTTATTAAAAACCATGCCCAAAACTGCGCGTCCCTCCTAGGGTCGCTCCTGAATCTCGCAGCTTTTGAACATATATACTGCATAAAAGACAGGCTTCGGTTTGAAATTATCAATATCACAAGGTGTATTTTTCCACTACCTTTTATATTTCACTGGACGTCATCACTGACACTTGTTTTTATTAAAAAACTAACATCTCGAAMTGRCGCTTAGGTTTCGTCATTGTTTCTGATTATTTTATAGCAACTACAAAACTAGCAAAATCCATTTTCGCTTCATCCTTTTCGATTTTCCCTAAAACCTAATCCTTMGAATGCAATCCAATCATGTTCCCTTCGGTATCTATRACCATMGAAACAAAACCAAACTCACCAATACTGAATTTTGACTGCGTCACAACGCCTCCGGCAAGCTCCACACGGCTTTCTTCCTCAGCACAATCAATACAATTAAAATATACGATAGTTCCTCCCACGCCTCCTTTTGCAAAATCTGATTTTACAATCGCTCCTGCGGCAAATGGTGCATTTTCAGTCCATGGAAAAGCAAACATTTTTAATTGCTCATTGCTTAAATCATTCCATTCACTGATTTCAAATACGGATTCGTAAAAAGTTTTAGCTCGGTCAATATCATCTACATAAATCTCGAACCACCCCACTATATTAGCTTTCTTGTCCATAATAACATTTTTTTAATTAGTATTTCTCTAAAGGTAAGAAAAATTGTGGATGCATAGATGGAATAGTTGTTAACAGATACTTGTTATCARTTGTTAATGAAGTAATTACGAAGAGGGARTTGTTGGTTGTTGGTTGCTTGTTGTTGGTGGAGCAATTACATTGGAAAAAGTTGCTTGTTGCTTGTTGTTGGTTGCTGGTGGAGCAATTACATTGGAAAGGTTGCTAGTTGTTGGTTGTTGGTTGAGCAATTACATTGGAAAAGTTGTTTGTTGCTGGTTGCTGGTGGAGCAATTACGTRGTTAAAAAAGTAATAAGTTGCAAGCGATAAGTGATAAGTGGAGCAATTACATTGAGAAAGTTATAAGTGGTAAGCTGTAAGTGATAAGTAGAGCAATTTCATTGGAAAGGTTGTTGGTTGCTGGTTGTTTGTTGTTGGTTGAGCAATTACAGGTGACAGCTTGCTAGTTCTTGTTAACTAGAAACTAGCAGAACACATTAAAGGTGTAATTGCTCAAAACGCTGATCTTTGGGGAGATGCCTTTAGACAGTGGGGATTTCAAGTTCCATTTTAATATCGGCTCTTTTATAGGGAGTATTAGGATTTAAAGCCACTTCTTGGAAACCAAATTTACGGTACAAGGTCAATGCAGGTGTTAACTTCCTATTAGATTCTAACATAATAGTTTTAAAACCCATTTCCTGAGCACAGGCAATCGCTTTTTCCATTAATCGTACACCAATACGTTTTCCTTGATATCCTTCCGTAACCGCCATCTTTGCCAATTCTACTACATCATTATTTATTTTTAACAAGGCAACGGTTCCTATCATTTTAGTGCCATCTATGGCCACAATAATCTCACCTCCCTTATCTATAATATACGCTTTTGGATTGTCTAACATTTCGGAATCATGGGCTTCGACTTCAAAATATTTCTCCAGCCATTCGTAGTTTAATTTTCCAAAATCTCGGGCGTATTTATCTTGAAAAGTAGCCAAGGAAATTTGTTTTTTATACAAGGCTTTTAAGGTGCTGCTTTTAAATGATGTCTTCTCAAATGCATTTTCCAAGTCACTTAATTCTTCCATAAAATTAGTGTTTTTTAAGGTCTCAGAAATCCCAATAACACCTGCCTCCCAAAGGATTTCAAACTCAGGTAATTTCTGATGTGCTTTCGGCGTCAATACTAGTAATTGTTTTCGCATATCAGAGGGACTAGACCTCGAAACCAAGTAACCTGAGGCTATCATTTTCTTTACCATAGAAACGACAGAAGGATGTGAAAAATGAATCTTTTTTGCAATTTCAACCACCGAAAGTTGTGGGTATTTTTGTAATATTTTAAAAACCACAAACCAGTTAGGCTCCATATCCATACCTAATTCCTTGTACATTTGACGCCCACTGTGGGTCATTTTATCACTGAGTCTTTTAAGCCTTGTCGCCAAAGCCATATAACCCATTTCTTGTAAAAAATCATTTTCCATATTACTTACTTATGTAGTTAACTACGTAAATATACAAAAATAAACGTAGCTAGCTACGTTTATTTAATATTCACATWATTTCTACCTTAATTTTCAAGAATTAAATCTCAAAAACCAGCAATAATCATCTCTAAAAACATCTTTTTTATAAATTTTAAAGTCCGCTTTTTCAAGGACTTTAATAGAGGCAATATTTTGGGTATCCACCACCGCCATCAACGTTAATTTAGGGTGATTTTCTAAACAGTAATTTTTCATAAAGTCRATYATTTCTGAAGCATARCCCTTWCGCCAAAACGACGGTAAAATAGCATAGCCTATCTCCACACCTTCTCCTTTAAAAAACACYGCTTTTGCAAAACCAATATGRGTMCCATCKCGTAAACTCACTCTAAAAAAAACAAAGCCATCGTCTATATCATTCTGGGCAACAATATCATCAAATTTTTTTCTGGCCACCTTTGACGAATTACCTCTTCCCGAAATATGCACCATCACTTTATCATTACAGACAACATCACTAAAATCACTAAAATCCAATGCRTTATARGGGCGGTATTTTAATCTATCCGACTTCCARTTCATCTATTTWATTTTAAAAGTTTGTTCSTTTCCATTTATWGATGCACGTAGTGTATAGCTTCCTTTAGGCAGGTAATACACCCCRTTTTTTGCTTTTTCAATATGGATATCATTGGYATCGAAATATTTTTTCCCAAACTTTTSATCCAAGGACACATCATAACTTAGATAATTCAACCCTACTTCCATAGTCCCTTTAAAAGTTTGAATTTTCTTCCCTGTATCAGAAAGTACTTCAAAGCTACAGTTCCCTTTCGATTTGCTAAAAAACTCAATAGCTATGGTAGGAACATTCGGCTTTAGCCATTTTGTCCAGGATTTACCCCAGCCTCTAGAGAAGTGTTTGTCTTTAATTTCAAACAAGGTAAATGCATCATTTTTAACTTTATTAACTTGTTGTAACCCAGAAATATTGGCTTTATAAATAGAACGTCCATGGGTTCCAACTAATAAATCTTTCGCCTTAGTTTGCAATACTAAATCGTGTACAGCAACCTTAGGCAATCCGTTTTCAAACGCAGTCCAAGTACTTCCTTGATCAAAAGATACCTGCACTCCCCTATCGTTCCCAACATACAACACATCCGCATCTATATTATCTTCAATAATTACATTTATGGGAGATGCCGGCAAGCCTTCAGAAATAGCCATCCATGTTGCACCAAAATCATCACTTTTATATAGCATTGCCTTAAAAACATCATTTCTATAGCCATTCAATGCCACGTATAAACGTTGTTTCTTATGTTGTGACGCAATCACTCGCGACACCCAAAAGTTCTGAGGTAAACTGTCGGATACTTTTGTCCATGTAGTTCCTCCATCCTTGGTAACATGTACCAAACCATCATCACTTCCCACTATTAATTGTCCAAATTTAAAGGGGCTTTCRCTAATACTTGTCAAGGTTCCAAACGCCACATTTCCCTGCTGACCTCCATGAGTTAAATCGGTAGAAATGGCAGTAAACTCATCTCCTTTATTAAAAGACCTATGCAATTTATTAGACCCTAAATACAAAATATCCTGATTGTGTTTGGACAATAAAATAGGTGTTTGCCAATTAAATCGAAGTGGTGTTTCGCCCAAATCATGTTTGGGTTGTATATAGGTACGTTTCCCTGTTTTTTGATGGATACGATAGTAATTCCCGAACTGAAACCCTGTGTACACAAACTCGGAATCTCTACGGTCTATTTCAATTTTCATTCCATCACCTCCCATTAAAGAAGTATAGGGATATTTTCCGTTTTGTTTCCAATTCTTAGATGCTTTGTAGGAATTTGGTCCTTTCCAAACACCATTATCTTGCAATCCTCCGTAGACATTGTAGTTCTTTTCGTAGTCCACATTAATAGCATAAAACTGTCCAACGGCTGGCTGGTTACATTTCACCCARCTTTCGCCATCGTCGTAAGAAATATTTAAACCTCCATCGTTTCCTAGCACTAAATGACGCTTGTTTTTAGGATTAATCCACAAGGAATGATGGTCCACATGTACATTCTCCTTATTGATAGAAACAAAGGTTTTCCCTCCGTCTTTCGATTTTAAAATAGGAACTCCCGCTACATACACATCGTCTGCGTTATTTGGATTCACTGCTACTACGGCAAAATAATAGCCATAAGAAAACACTAAATCATCAATATAATCTGCATGTGTTTTGGACCAAGTAAGTCCTCCGTCTGTAGATTTATACAATTCAGCCCCTTTCACAGGTGTATCAAATAAAGCCGCATTGGCATTTTCCAAATACAAGGCCACATCCTTTGGCTGAATCGTTCCATTTTTTACTAAATTCTTAACATTCTGAGAGCGGTATTTTTCCTGAAATCCATTGCGTTTTAAAAAGCCATTCAGTTTTTTATCTTCCAAATTAAGAAAGGTTTCTACGGACATATTTTTAAAATCATCCTTTTGCAAACCTTCTGATTTTTTCTTGGTTTTAGAGGRGACCGGTCTACGTTCCTGATWGTCCAATAAGGCGTAAATAATTGCATCATTAAAAACAGCCAAACCAATACGCCCCACACCATCTCCCGTAGGAAAACCACTTTTTACATTACTTACATTTACCCAAGTATCACCAAAATCTGTGCTTTTATAAATAGCAGATTTCGCCCCATTCCCAGAAAAATTCCACGCTTTACGATYGCGTTCCCAAGCMGARGCAAAAAGWATATTGGTATTTTSAGGACTCTGAGACACATCTATTACTCCGGTGTTTTCATCAATAAACAAGGTGTTTTTCCATGTCTTCCCTCCATCTTTAGTTTTATACATTCCACGCTCCTTGTTTGGCGTATACAAATGACCAATAACACCTACAACTACCTCATCTGGATTGCTATCATTTAAAATAATCCGACCAATATGATGCGAATCTGGCAAGCCCATTTGCTCCCAAGTTTCACCTTTATCAGTACTTTTTAGCATGMCTATTCCGGCATAGGAAGAGCGGGAAGAATTATTTTCTCCTGTTCCAATCCATATAATATCATTTTTCCAATCTACTGCAATATCACCAACATTCTGCGTCGGCGCATTGTCCATTACAGGCGTAAAAGTAGTCCCATTATTATCCGTATACCAAAGGCCACCGGAGGCGTAGGCCACATACATTTCGGTTGGATTGTTCGGATTAACGGCTACATCCACCACACGGCCACTCATAATTGTAGGGCCAATATTTGTAAATGGCACATTTTTCACTAAGGAAGTCTGGGCAAATAAACTAGCAGTTAGTCCAAGTAAAAACAAGGCTAAAAATGATTTTTTCATAGGGATATAATTTGAATATTAATATGTTTTGGTCATGGAAGTAGGCGTTAGGATAATCACATCAGCCTTTCCTTTTATGTCCTTGTTAATTATTTTTAATTGATCTTGTTCTTCTACACTAATGGTCAATATATTTAAACTAGCATCCGCTTGTTTTAAATACCAATATATACCTTSGTGATAATCCGAATGAAAAGAACCATTATAATGCACGAAANGTTTCTCTCCTCTATTTTTTAGAATAAAATACGCCATCGTAGCATCCTTTATGGCCTGTGCTTTTGGRAAATTATCACCMCCGTGCCCGCCCATCATAGCGTTCATTTTWACATATTGCGACAAAGATGCATCATATTTAATAGGCAAGGGTGCCATCCAATCCTTAGACTTCACGGGTAAAGTATCCAATGCTTGAAAACCGCCATGGTACACTATTTTAGCAAACCGCCTTGGAATATTAGTCGCGATAAAAGGAATTTCATTTTTTTTCGCCAAATCCACCAAGGGTTTATAATCCGTTTTATARTTGACACTTAACCTGGCAAGCGTATCCAAAGCCTGCTGAGTAGTCCTACCTTCCAAATAGGCATTCAATGCCAGTTGATCATCAGCCTCTAGCATTTCCGACCCCAATACTAATAGTTGTTTGGCCACAAGATCCTTCGTCAATTCAATCTGCAACCAATGCACAATAGGATTATCATGCTGTTCTCCAAATAGTACCACGTCCGCCTTACTCATCTTTTTTAAGACTTTTTTATAGGAAATACTACGTCCTTTGGAATTGACAATCTTATAGGCTGGTTTATTTTGACTGTAAGAAAAAACAGTAAATGTTAAAAGCAGTGTTAATACTATTATTTTTTGCATAAATCATATGTTTTTTATCTCTTTGATACCAAACAAATTTATAACTTTGTTAGCAAATAATACAAGAATATTTTTATTTGGAAAAACGATGCTATCAGTTGGTTCATAAAACAGCCAATCATCAGAAGATCAGATAAATTTAAAACATATATATCTTATGAAATACAGTCCTATAAACAAACAGCTTTTTATTAAGAACAGAGCAAAATTTATTGCTCAAATGAAACCGAAATCTATTGCTATTTTTAATTCAAACGACACCTTTACTACAGGAGCAGACAGCACCTTGCCATTTGAACAAAACAGCGATTTATTCTACCTAACGGGAGCGGATCAAGAGGAAACCATCTTATTATTATTTCCTGACGCCTTAAATCCAAAGCACCGAGAAATACTATTTGTAACCGAAACCAACGACCATATTGCGGTTTGGGAAGGTGCAAAATTGAATAAAGAACAAGCAGCAACTACTTCTGGAATCAAGACTATATTATGGTTGCAAGAATTTGACAAAGTATTTAAAGACTTAATGTCGGAATCTGACACTATTTACTTTAACACCAACGAGCATTACCGCCAGTCTGTAGTGATTGAAACGCGTGAAGACCGTTTTATCAAAAAATGCAAGCAAGATTTTAWGGCACATAGTTGGGCAAAAAGTTTCCCTATTATGGAAGCTATTAGAGGAACCAAAGAACAAGAGGAATTGGACATCATGCAAACCGCATGTGACATTACCAATAAAGGATTCCGCAGAGTATTATCATTCGTAAAACCAGGAGTGATGGAATACCAAATTGAAGCTGAATTTATGCACGAATTCTTAAACAATCGTTCTAAAGGTTTCGCCTACACACCAATTATTGGTTCTGGTTACAGTGCTTGTGTATTGCATTATATAGAAAACAACCAAGAGTGTAAAGATGGTGATATGATATTAATGGATGTAGGAGCAGAATACGCCAACTACTCTAGTGATATGACACGTACTATTCCTGTAAACGGAAAGTTTACGGAACGCCAAAAAGCGGTATACAATGCGGTATTACACGTAAAAAACGAAGCTACAAAATTATTAGTTCCTGGAACTATTTGGGCGGAATACCACGAGGAAGTTGGAAACATAATGACTGATGAATTAGTTAAATTAGGCTTAATTACTCAGGAGGACATAATGAACCAAGACCCAAACTGGCCTGCTTATAAAAAATATTTCATGCACGGAACTTCTCATCATATGGGATTAGACACCCATGATTATGGAAATTTAAAAGCTCCTATGAAAGCAAATATGGTATTTACCGTAGAGCCTGGAATTTACATTCCTGAGGAAAATATGGGAATCCGTTTGGAAGATGATGTTGTAATACAAGAAACAGGAGCCCCTATTAATTTAATGGGTGATATTCCAATTACTGTAGAAGAAATTGAAGCATTGATGAAATAAATATCCCCTAGCCCCCGAAGGGGGGATTTGAGCACTTTTGTGTGCTTATATGGATGTATAAATAATAAAAGCCTCACTCTTTATGAGTGAGGCTTTTTTATGCATTGCACCTATACCATTCCCAATTGTTTTACAATATGAAAACTCATAGATAATTGTATATTTGAGAAAAAAAACATTTATGGATACTTGCTGCTATGACAATAAAAATCAAGTTCCAACTTTTTACAAAACAGTAGAAGTAGCAAATTTTGACGAGGCGAATATTCAAAATGATTACTGTGAACAAAGAAAAAACACCCCTAAAAACCTTCTGGAAGGCTATGATATAAACCATGTCCCACCTTTTATTTTTTATAAAAACGACAAAGAGATAGGCCGATTTGTAGAAGGTCCAATCGAAACCATAAAAGAAGATTTCTTAAAATAGCAAGTCGTAAGGAATACAAACATTCTTACCAGAACAATTAAAATACTGACTCTTTTTTTTAAAAACATATTTCAATAAACCTCGCATGAAACCACTATATTTAGAACGGAGCAGTCAACAAAATTCATCATTTTGTATTACCCTCAAAAGGTACCCTCACTTTATGAAAATATGGCACTACCACAGCGAACTGGAATTAGTAGTTCTTTTAAAAAGTACTGGAACTCGCTTTATTGGAGATCATATCCACCAATTTAACGAGGGCGAGTTGATACTTATAGGTAAAAACCTACCCCATATGTGGTTAAATGACAAGGTTTATTTTGAAGAAAACTCTTCTCTAACAGCTTCAGCCCTTGTGGTGCACTTTAAAGAAGAATTTCTTGGAAAACAATTCTGGGCCACTCCAGAAATGAATGCGATTCCGAAGTTATTTGAACGTGCCAAAAGAGGTATTAAATTTAATGGCCCCAAAATAAACAAGATTATTGCACTCATAAAATCATTAGAAAAATTACCCGATTTTAAAAGAGTACTCGCATTATTAAATATACTTCAAGAATTAGCCTTGGAAACTGACTATGAATTATTGGCCAGGGATTCATTTTTAGATGATTTTAAAAAGCCAGAGAAAAAAAAATTAGAACCAATTTACAATTACATTATGAACAATTTTAAAGAAAATATTTCTTTAAATGATGTTGCTGCATTGGCCTATATGAACCCTTCTTCTTTTAGCCGCTATTTTAAAAGAGTCCAACACAAAACCTTAAAACAATACATAAACGAATTACGTGTAGGATATGCCTGTAAGTTGCTTTTAGAAAAAAAGTACTCGATGACAGATATTTGCTTTGAAAGTGGATTTAATAACCTCTCAAATTTTAACCGTCAATTTAAATCCGTCACCTCTTTTTCGCCTAGCGATTATCTCTTAAAAAGACATGATTCTGATATTAAAAAGTAGTTTTTTTGCACATACAGGTTGTTTATGAAGTCAAATGCAAAAAAAGTATTAGTATAAGAGGAATACTTCCTAGTTGGAAAGTTACATTGTATTTACTTTTGAAAACATTAAAACTTGAATGTAATGCAACATATAACCATCACTTCAATAGAAGTAAAAGATGTTAGATTCCCAACTAGTAAAACACTGGATGGTTCAGATGCCATGAATCCAGACCCTGATTATTCTGCCGCCTACATTATTTTGAAAACGGATCATCCAGAGCAATTAGAAGGCCATGGACTTACATTTACTATAGGAAGAGGAAACGAATTATGTGTTGCGGCCATCCAATCTTTATCAAATTTAATTATCGGTAAAACCTTAGCCTCTTTCACTCAGGACATGGGTGCTTTTTGGAAAATGATTACAGGCGACAGTCAATATAGATGGTTAGGTCCCGAAAAAGGAATTATACATTTAGCCACGGGTGCTATTGTAAATGCTGTCTGGGACTTATATGCTAAAACCGAAAATAAACCGCTGTGGAAATTACTTGCAGACATGAGTCCATCAGAATTAGTAAAGTGTGTCGATTTCACCTATATCACCGATGTCATCACTCCTAAGCAAGCAATTGAATTATTAGAAAAAAATGAAAGYTCCAAACAAGAACGTATTAATATWTTACTAGAAAAAGGATAYCCTGCRTAYACAACCTCCGCAGGTTGGTTAGGCTATTCTGACGAYAAAATGCGTAAACTTTGCAGAGAAGCAAAAGCGGAAGGTTTTAAACATATGAAAATAAAAGTCGGCTCAGACCTTAAAGACGATATGCGTAGAGCCGCCATAATYAGAGAAGAAATTGGAGACGATTTACAKCTAATGATGGATGCCAACCAGAAATGGGATGTAGATGAAGCCATCGAAAACATGKCTAGTTTGGCTAAGTTTAATCCTTTATGGATAGAAGAACCTACGAGTCCAGATGATATTTTAGGACATGCAAAAATAGCCAAAGCAGTAGCMCCCATAAAAGTAGCAACAGGWGAACATTGTCAAAATAGAGTGATGTTTAAACAACTAATGCAAGCAGGTGCTATAGACATCTGCCAGATTGATAGTTGTAGAGTTGGTGGAGTAAATGAAATTTTAGCCATACTTTTAATGGCCGCAAAATTCAAAATCCCAGTCTGTCCCCATGCAGGAGGGGTTGGACTTTGTGAATATGTACAACATTTATCCATGATAGATTTTATTGCCATTAGCGCATCCACAGAGGGAAGAATCATAGAATATGTAGATCATTTACACAATCATTTTCTAGACCCTGTCGAGATAAGAAACGGAGCCTACATGCCACCACAAGCTGCKGGATACAGTATTACYATGAAAAAACAGTCTTTAATTGATTATGAATTTCCACAAGGAATCATTTGGAGAAATAATTTATAAAAAAAGATGAAAAAAATAATAATAATTTTAGCTTTAGTTGTTTTCACTCAAAACACGTTTTCACAGAAAAACTATACCCCTTCACAGGAGAATATAAATGCTAGAAACTGGTTTAAAAACGCCAAATTTGGACTCTTTATCCACTGGGGTGTTTATAGTGTTTTAGGTGATGGAGAATGGGTGATGAATAATCAAAATATATCCATAGAAGAATATGAAAAATTACCTTCTTTTTTTAACCCTATAGATTTTAATGCTGATGAATGGGTAAAAATGGCAAAAGATGCAGGAATGCAGTACATCACTATTACTAGTAGACATCACGATGGTTTTTCTATGTACGATTCCAAGGTGTCTGACTATACAATTGTAAAAAAAACGCCTTACAAAAAAGACATTTTAAAACAACTTTCAGTAGCATGTAAAAAAGAAGGAATCAAGTTATTTATCTACTACTCCTTATTAGATTGGCATGACGATAATTATTTCCCAAGAGGAAGGACAGGAAATAAAATCCCTGGAAGAAAACAAGGGGAATGGAATAAATACATTGCGTTTATGAAAGCACAATTGACCGAACTTTTGACAAATTATGGCGAAGTTGCAGGAATATGGTTTGATGGTGATTGGGACCAACGAGAAGGCGGTGTACACAGTCCTTTAACTGTAGATTGGCATTACGACGAAATATACAGCCTGATTCACAAATTACAACCGCAATGTCTGGTTGGAAATAACCGTCATTTATCGCCCTTAAAAGGAGAAGATTTTCAAATGTTTGAACGTGATTTACCCGGTGAAACCAAAACCGGTTTCGGTACTAAATCATCTGAATTAAGTAGCTTACCTAAAGAAGTTTGTGGTACCATTAACGGAAATTGGGGTTTTAATTTAAAAGACAGAAAACACAAAACCACAAAACAACTTATTCATTATTTAGTAAAAGCAGCGGGTTATGGCAGTAATTTATTGCTGAACGTAGGACCTATGCCTAATGGTAAAATCCAACCAAACCATGTAAAATCTTTAGCTAAAGTAGGAGAATGGCTTAGAAAAAACGGAGAAACAATATACCATACTACTCAGGGAATAATTCCATCCAATGACGCCATGGTTTCCACACAAAAAGGAAAAAAAGTATATCTTCATATCTTAGACACTAAAAAGGAATTACATTTTATAAAAGGATTTAAAGAAGACATAAGATCTATGACGTTTTTTACCACAGGAAAAAAAGTAGTGTATACAATTACCAAGTATGGATTATTTATAGAAGTTCCGAAAGAGCAGCAAAATGACATAGACACCATTATAGAAATACGATTAAAATAAGTAACAAAAACCCTGCAAAAAGTAATTAATCACCAATAAAGAAATGGTTAATTTTAATTGTTTCAAGCCCTATTTTAAAATAAAAATATGACCGAATTTAGTTTACATAATAAAACAGCCGTAGTTACAGGCGGCGCAAGTGGAATTGGAAAAGCCATTTCGTTAAAATTTGGAGAAAACGGAGCACATGTATGTATCCTAGAAATCCAATTAGAAGCTGCACAAGTAACCGCTAATGAAATTATTGCTGCAGGAGGAAAAGCATCTGCTCATCAATGCAACGTAGCAAACCAACAAGAAGTACAAGCCATTATTGACACAATATCCGAAAAAAACAACATTGATATTTTAATAAATAATGCTGGTATTGCACATATAGGAAACATAGAAAAAACCCAAGAAAGTGATTTAGACAGGTTGTATGATGTGAATATAAAAGGTGTTTATAACTGCATGTTGGCCTGCATTCAAAAAATGAAAAACAACAAAAACGGCAGTGTTATATTAAACATGGCTTCCATTGCTTCCTCTGTTGGAATATCGGATCGTTTTGCATATTCCATGACAAAAGGTGCTGTATTAACAATGTCCTATTCAGTTGCCAAGGACTATATAAATGATGGAATACGCTGTAACACCATATCACCCGCAAGGATTCACACCCCCTTTGTAGATGGATTTATTGCTGAAAACTACCCAGGACAAGAGGCTGAAGTATTTGAGAAATTATCAAAAACACAGCCTATTGGACGTATGGGAGAACCAGAAGAAGTAGCAAATTTAGCCTTGTTTCTATGTAGCGACCAAGCCTCTTTTATTACGGGAACCGACTTCCCAATAGATGGTGGGTTTATAAAATTAAACGGATAGTACCAATGTTAAAAATTGGTTTACAATATTAAAAAAACTTTAAAAAATACACAATGAAACTAATACGATTTGGAACCACTGGTAAAGAAAAACCGGGAGTGCAATTGAAGAACGGAACTCGCATAGATGTAAGTGCCTTTGGACAAGATTATGACGAAAGTTTTTTTAGCGACGACAGTATAGAACAGTTAAAAACATGGGTAGAAAATAATAAAAATGAATGTCCAGTTATCGATGAAAGCACGCGTTTAGGAGCTCCTTTATGCCGCCCTTCAAAAATAGTATGTGTAGGTTTAAACTACGCACAACATGCTGCGGAAAGTGGTATGGACGTGCCATCAGAACCCGTATTGTTTTTCAAAGCAACTAGTGCTATCGTAGGACCTAATGATGATCTTATTATTCCAAAAGGAAGTGAAAAAACAGATTGGGAAGTAGAATTAGCCGTAGTGATTGGAAAAAAAGCTTCATATGTGAGCGAAGCCGATGCTTTATCACACATTGCAGGATATGTTTTACACAATGACTATAGCGAAAGAGCATTCCAATTAGAAAAAGAAGGGCAATGGGTAAAAGGAAAAAGTTGCGACACCTTCGCTCCTATCGGTCCATTTATTGCCACGAGAGATGAAATCTCAGACCCGAACAATTTGAATCTTTGGCTGACATTAAACGGGAAAAAGATTCAAAACAGTTCTACTTCTGATTTTATTTTCAACATACAAGAAGTGGTGAGTTATATAAGTCAATTTATGACGCTATTACCAGGCGACATCATTTCCACAGGAACACCTTTTGGAGTTGGTTTAGGATTCAACCCTCCTATGTATTTACAACCTGGAGATGTAGTAGAACTTGGAATTGATGGTTTAGGTACCTCAAAACAAACTGCAATCGCATATACAACATAAAAAATGACTATAGACAGCCATCAACATTTTTGGAAATWYGAYCCTATTAGGGATCAATGGATMGMTAAAMACATGCARRTTMTCCRAAMGGATTTTCTKCCWGARRATTTGAAACCTRTYCTTTTWAAAAAYRATGTTGATGGYTGTATTGCAGTTCAAGCAGACCAATCYGAAWCRGAAACCGAATTTTTRTTGGRYCTAGCAAGCAAACAYKCTTTTATTAAAGGYGTAGTKGGCTGGGTAGATTTATGTGCAGAAAACATAGAAGAACGACTGGCTCACTTTTCTAAAAATAAGCTTTTCAAAGGAGTACGCCATATTTTACAAGCAGAGGATGTATCATTTATGAGTAAACCCAGCTTTTTACATGGCATCAGCATGTTGGAACAATTTAATCTCACCTACGACATTCTTGTTGACAGTACGCAATTAGCAGCAGTAGAAACACTGGTTTCAAGCTTTCCAAAGCAAGCTTTTGTAGTGGATCATATCGCCAAACCTGGCATTAAAAATCAGCAATTTGAAAAATGGGCAACACATATTTCTGTTTTTAGTAATTACGAAAACGTTTTCTGTAAAATATCTGGACTCATTACCGAAGCAGATTGGAACCACTGGACCTATGAACAAATCAAACCCTATTTGGACCATGTTTTTCATGTTTTCGGAAAAGACCGCATCATGTATGGATCAGATTGGCCCGTTTGTTTACTTGCAGGAAATTACAAACAACAACTACAAGTTATCAGCAAATTCACTGCACAATTTTCAACGGAAGACAAAGTATTAATCATGGGAGAAAATGCTTTTAAATTTTACGGAATAAACACTTAATCTCTCCTAAAAACTACTAACAARCATGGATTTACAATTAAAAGATAAAGTAATCATCGTTACAGGCGGCTCCAAAGGCATTGGCTTTGGCATTTGCAATGTACTTGCCGAAGAAGGTGCTATTCCCGTAATTGTAGGAAGAACTAAAGAGCATGTACTGGAAGCCGTAAACAACATTACGAAAAGAGGTCACAAGGCTTTTTATGCCATAGCCGAACTTACGGATCCAAACCAATGCAAAAAAGCCATCTCAAGAGTATTGGAAAAATACGGCAGAATAGACGGGCTGGTAAACAATGCAGGTGTCAACGACAACGTAAGCTTAGAACACGGTTCTTATGAAGATTTTAACCGTTCTATCAACAGAAATCTCACCCATTACTTTTGTATGGCACATTACGCATTGCCTGCTTTAAAAATATCCAAAGGTTCAATTGTAAATATTGGCTCAAAAACTTCGGTAACCGGACAAGGAGGCACTTCTGGTTATGCCGCAGCAAATGGAGGAAGAAATGCATTAACAAGAGAATGGGCTGTTGAATTATTGCCCTATAGCATACGTGTAAATCTAGTGGTAATTGCTGAATGTTTCACTCCTTTGTACAAAAGGTGGATTGAAAAATTTCCAAATCCAGTCAATGAAAAAATATGGGGAGAGGTGCCGCCGGTGATGAGGAGTGTTGGGTCTCCGGTCTCTCCCATGATG
>NVSD01000034.1 GCA_002401105.1 Flavobacteriaceae bacterium
GCATATGTTAAAAAAATAGTAGAGATACATCAAGGAAGTATTCATGTAGAAAGCGAAAAAGGTAAAGGAAGTACGCTTATTGTGAAAATTCCGTTAATATAAAAATAGTTGATTATGAGTAAAAACAGAATTTTATTAGTAGAAGACGATCCTAATTTTGGAACCGTATTGAAAGATTATTTAGCCTTAAATGACTATGATGTAACCCTTGCAAAAGATGGTTTAGAAGGACTTATTATGTTTAAAAATGATGAATATGATATTTGTATTCTAGACGTAATGATGCCGAGAAAAGATGGTTTTTCTTTAGCAAAGGATATCCGATCTACTAATACGGATATTCCAATCATCTTTTTAACAGCAAAAACCATGAAGGAAGATGTCCTAAAAGGATATCAAGCTGGAGCTGACGATTATTTGAACAAACCATTCGATTCAGAAGTGTTGCTGTATAAAATTAAAGCAATTATTCAACGCAAACAAGTGGGGAATAATCTAGAAGAAGAGCGTTTTGAATTTACTATCGGTAAATTTGAATTTAATTCTAAATTGAGACATTTAATATTTGACAAAGATCAAAACCAAAAACTGTCGCCTAAGGAGAACAAATTATTAAAGATGTTGGCCTTGCATAAAAATGATTTAATGCCTAGAGAATTGGCATTGACAAAGATATGGAGAGACGATAACTATTTCACTTCTAGAAGTATGGATGTTTATATAGCCAAGCTTAGAAAGTACTTAAAGTTAGACTCAGAAGTGGAAATATTAAATATTCACGGAGAAGGATTTAGACTAATTGATAAAAGTTAATCGATCTAATCTCCTGCTTTAAAATATTAATTAAAAGTCTGTCTTTACAGGCTTTTTTTTATGGGTAATATATTGTATTTTGCCTTTAAATAGGTAAAAACGAATGGCTAAATTCATAAAATTATACGAAGAAAATCCAAATGAACGCGAGATTGAAAAGATAGTAACCATCCTTAGAAAAGGTGGACTTATTGTTTTTCCTACGGATACTGTTTATGGATTGGGTTGTGATATTACGAATGCAAAAGCCATGGAGAAAGTGGCCCAGATAAAAGGGATAAAATTGGCCAAGGCTGAATTTTCATTCATTTGTCACGATCTAAGTAATTTATCTGATTTTGTAAAGCAGATAGATACACCTACTTATAAAATATTAAAGAAAGCCTTACCTGGCCCATACACTTTTGTATTGCCAGCAAGTACAAAATTACCGAAGGCATTTAAGCATCGTAAAACGGTGGGGATACGGGTACCTGACAATAATATTATTAGGGCATTAGTTAAGGCCTTAGGGAATCCTATTGTATCTACCTCTATTAGAGACGATGATGACGTAGTAGAGTATACCACAGATCCAGAATTAATCAATGAAAAATGGGGTAATATTGTMGATGTWRTTATTGATGGTGGTTATGGAGATAACCTTGCTTCTACGGTGATTGATTTATCACAAGACGAAATAGAAATCATCAGAGAAGGAAAAGGGCCGATTGATTTTTTGTAACACTAAAATTTAAAGCATTATTATAGTGGAATTACTAGCTGCAGTTTCAAAAAAGAACATTTCAATAAATACGATGTTAATTAGCATTTTGTTGGCAGGTTTATTATTTGCTATCTCTGTTAGTACAGCATATCTTTCAGGTGAATCTGAAAATGGTATTTCCCTTGTTTGGAGGTCTGTTTCTAAATTATATGGTTGGTTTTTCCTTTTAATAGTTTTGATGATAGTAGTAGCTAGGGTATTGAATGTACGTTTCAATAATAAAGTAATAAAATCATTGTTAGCCTAGATATGGCTATAGTTAGTTAAGAAAACTGTAGTTTTTTAAACTCGAATGTTACAAATTATCCCGTTTTTAATAGTAGTTAACAATATGGAATGTTAGCTTCTCTATTCTCTATTCTCTATTCTCTATTCTCTATTCTCTATTCTCTATTCTCTATTCTCTATTCTCTATTCTCTATTCTCTATTCTCTATTCTCTATTCTCTATTCTAAACTCTTTTTTTCCCTTTACAAAATGATCCCAAACAATGCTCTTCGTATGATAATAAGAAGATTTTTGATTGTTCGAACGTTTTTTAAGTATGGATGATAGCATTATGTAGAACCTAAAATGTGCTCTAATAATAGCATAGGTATGGCGAGGTTTTAATTCCAACATGAATTTCACTCCTGCAATTCCATCCAATACAAGTCTCGTAAAAATTAAGAAAAACACCCCTTTTTTAGGTGTANTTTTCACCAAATTAAACAAGCTGTTTCTGAAATTTAAGTATGTTTTTTGTGGGTTTAAATCGTTTAACGTTGCACCACCTACATGATATACGGTGCTGTGTCCGTTATAATAAATAGAAAGCCCTAAATTTTGTGCCCGCCAGCAAAGATCYATTTCTTCCTGGTGTGCAAAATAATCTTCATCAAAACCTTTTAATTTATGAAAGACCTCGTTTTTTATAAAAAAACAAGCTCCAGAAGCCCAGAATATAGGAAGGGTGTCGTTGTACTGACCATGGTCCTTTTCTATACTGTTAAATACGCGTCCTCTACAAAACGGATAGGCGTATTTATCTATAAATCCTCCAGCGGCACCTGCATATTCAAAAGTGTCTTTTTGCTTAAAATCAAGTATTTTAGGTTGGATAATCGCAATATCTTTCTGTGAGAGATACATTTCACGAATAGGAACTAGCCAGTTTTCACTTACTTCGATATCCGAATTTACCAAGGCGTATATTTCTTCTTTTACATCTTTAAGTGCATCGTTATATCCTTTTGCATAACCACCGTTACTACTGTTCTGAATGATTGTAATTTGTGGGTACTGTTCTTTTATAAATGCAATGGAATTATCCGTAGAGGCATTGTCTGCTACATAAATAGTGGAGTAGGACGGGTCACTGTATTTTAGGATACTTGGTAAAAATTGTTCTAACAGTTGTTTTCCGTTCCAATTTAAGATAACAATGGCAATGTTCATGTGAAAATATATTTCTCCAAATGTAGGGATAATTTCAGCGAGGTTTGGGGTATTTTAAAGGGTTTCTTTCTTTTTAAATGCGGGGATGTCCTTTAAAAATTCGTAGCACTTTTTATCGAAATTTTGACGACAGTAATAATGGAACATTCCATTGGYTACAATTAAGTATGGAGCTTTTAATTCCATGTTATAGCGTGCTATTTGATCAAAAACATGTTGAGAAATTTTAATAGATGGCGCTTTGCATTCTACAATAATTTCAGGTGTTCCTTGTGTGTTATAAATAACGATGTCTGTACGTTTGGTACGTGTATTTACCTTCAATTGTTTTTCTACGGCAATCAGCGAAATAGGATAGTTTTTCTCCTGCACCAAATAATGAATATAATGTTGGCGTACCCATTCTTCTGGAGTCAAAACAATATATTTTTTTCGAACGATATCAAAAATTAACAGCTTATTTTCGCTACTTTTGACATTCAGTTTATACGGTGGTAAATTCAGCTGTTGCATGCCACAAAAATGCTAATTTTTTTTGATAAATGAACGATGTAAATCAAATTATTGGAGATATAAAAAAAGGGAACATCCAGCCTATTTATTTGTTAACAGGAGAGGAGCCTTATTTTATTGATAAAATTTCTGATTATATAGAAAAAAACATACTGTCGGAAGAAGAGAAAGGCTTTAATCAGATGGTGATGTATGGTGGGGATGTGGAAGTAATGGATATTATATCCAATGCTAAACGTTTTCCTATGATGGCCGATAGGCAAGTAATTATTGTAAAAGAAGCGCAAGAATTAGCACGTAGTATTGAGTCCTTAGTGAGTTATGTGGAAAATCCACAAACCACTACTATGTTGGTGTTGTGTTATAAATACAAGAAAATTGACAAGCGTAAAAAGCTGTATAAAGTCATTAAAAAGAACGGTGTTATTTTTGAGGCTAAAAAAATGTACGACAACCAGATTGGGGATTGGATCCGAACGGTATTGTCTGATCATGATTATGGCATCGAAACGAAAGCTGTACAGATGTTGGTGGAATTCCTAGGAACTGATTTGAGTCGTATTTTTAAGGAATTAGAAAAATTGATGGTGTTGTTGCCTGTAAAATCGACTATTAATGATCAAATTATAGAAGACAATATTGGAATTTCTAAGGATTTTAATAATTTTGAATTGCGCAAAGCAATTGSAAAKMAWWMYRWMKKMTYGGCCAATCAAATTATTAACTACTTTAGTCAAAATCCAAAAAACAACCCTCTGGTAATGACTATTTCGTTGCTAAATAGTTTTTTTACCCAACTATTTATGTACCATGCATTAAAGGATAAATCGAGACCAAATGTGGCTGCGAAACTTAAGATAAATCCTTATTTTGTGGGTGATTATGCGGATGCTGCTAGGAATTATCCAATGCGTAAAGTATCACAAGTAATCTCTACTTTAAGAGATGCTGATTTAAAAAGTAAAGGAGTTGGTGCAAACGCGCTACCTCAAAGTGATTTGTTAAAAGAATTATTATTTAGAATTATGCATTAATGAGGTACAAATACCTTTGAAATTATAACTTCTATGTCTTTGTTTGTCTCGGGTGATTTTCCCTGAAATAACCAAAAATTTAAATTCAAGCGTTCATTTCCTACAGGGGGATTCCGTGTTCCTTCGTAACTCCATCTATTAATAAGCATTTCTTCTGACGGTAAGCTCGGAGAATGACCATGGTAGCTWTCAAAATAAATACCTTTTGGAGTCCAATTGATACTATGTGTAGTATGTGTTCCATGTAAATTTAATGGAAATGTGTGTTTGTTATTAGCAGTATATGGTGTAGGTTGTACGGTGTATAATCCAACATCATTTAACGGATTTCCAAATCGTGTAAATTCGATATCTATTTCCTTTGAATCGTTTTCATAGGTAAACAATCCAGTTACTACATTCGGATCTAGTTCYTCCACATTCGTYGATACGTAAAATAGATACTTTCCATARCCATARGATTTTTTTGCGGTTATTTGTGAGCAATGCCAAATRCCCGCAATTTTTCTGATTTTTAAATGTAACTGTCCTTGGCTATCTACAAAAACACTTCCTTTAGAGCTAGACCAATTATTTGGTCCAGGACCCTGATCTATGGCTTCGCGTACTTCCCATTTTATACCTGAAAAAGAAATGATACGCTCAGGACTATTTTCGTCATTAATGCAGGACATGATTAATAAGCAAAATAACAATAGAATAGCACATCTTTTTTTCATAGCAGTATTTTTTTTAATCCACTTTTACTCGGTTTTCACGATTTGCTAATTCCCAGGCTGTAAAAAAGATTAATTTAGTACGTTTTTCAAGTACGCTAAAGTTTATTTTATCCACGGTATCGCTTTCTTTGTGATAGTCCTTATGAACACCGTTAAAATAGAAAATAATTGGAATTCCATTTTTTGCGAAGTTATAATGGTCAGATCTGTAGTAAAAACGATTGGGGTCGTTGTCATCATCATATTTATAATCTAAGCTCAAGTTGGTATATTTTTTATTTACTTGTTCCGAAACGGATTTTAATTCTTTACTCAATTTTTCAGAACCGATTACATATACAAAGTTTGGTTTTTTTGTATGGGCATTGTCTACACGGCCTACCATGTCTATATTTAAGTTGGTTACCGTGTTTTTTAAAGGAAATACAGGGTTTTGGACATAGTATTTAGATCCAAAGAGTCCAATTTCCTCAGCCGTAACATGTAAAAATAACAAGGATCTTCTAGGTCCCTTTCCTTGATTACTAGCTATTTTAAAAGCTTGTGCAATTTCCATAATAGCAGAAGTTCCAGAGCCATCATCATCAGCACCATTGTATATTTTATTGCCTTTAACACCTAAATGGTCATAGTGAGCTGAAATTACAATAATTTCCTCTTTTTTATCTGTACCTTCTATAAAAGCCAACACGTTTTCTGAATCATATTCTGAACGACCTCTAAAAAAATCTTTAGGAATCGTTTGAAGATAACTCCCATTTGTTAGTGGACTTTTAATATCGTTTTTTTTGTAAAAATCACTGATGTATTTTGCGGCTTTTTTTTGTCCCTCTTCTCCAGTTCTTCTTCCTTCAAATTCGTCAGAAGCAATAACTGTTAGGTAGTTTCTTAAGTCAGTGGTGGTTATGGTGTTTGCGTATGTGCTTGCTAAGTCTGCGGTTACTTCGCTAAGGTCATTTGTATTTGATTTGACGGAAGTGCTACCGCAATTACTAAGTAAAAGACTGCTAAGGACTACTAAAAGTATTTTCATAATTTGATGTTAGTTAGTGTTACAATTATTTGAAAATTACTCTTTTATGATAAGGAAAGAGGTAACGTTTTTATAATTGTAAACTCAAATATATAAAAACAGAGAGTGTAAACAAATTTACAGCGGAATCATTTACAAAAATTAGTGTTAAAAGTACAATCTGTAGTAAATACGGACTTTATTTAATAATAAATTGCCTTAATTCTTTATCAAAAGAGATGAGATTAGAAGAAAACAAACCGGTTAATGAACCATCTTCTATCAACTTTTCGGTGCTGCCTGCTTCAAAAGAATCTTCTTTCATCAACCATAATTCATCGGCTAACTGCAAAGCAATTTGGATTTCGTGGGTAGAAATTAGAATTGTTTTACCAAAATCTCTCGCTAATTTTTTAAGTAAGGAAAATGTTTCTATTTTATGATGAATGTCCAAATGTGCCGTCGGTTCGTCTAAAACAATCAATTCCGTATCTTGAGCAATAGCACGGGCTATCATCACTTTTTGTAATTGTCCATCACTTAATTCACCTATCTTTTGATCGGCTAAATGTTTGGTGTTTGTTTCTCTTAAAGCGCGTTCTATAAARTTTTTRTCGCTTTCAGTTACCGTTCCTAGCCAATTGGTATAGGGTTGCCTTCCAAGTGCCACTATTTCGTACACCGTTAAATTACTTTCGGGCAATCTTTCCGTGAGTACCAAGCTGATGGTCTTTGAAAATTCGGCAGGACTATAGTCTAAAATGGAGGTGTTTTTGATAAAAATATCYCCAGCCAATACGGGCTGTACATTTGTAATACTACGTAGTAAGGTAGATTTTCCTATACCGYTTTTTCCAAGCAAGCAAACCAGTGTYCCTCGGTGTAATTGAACGTTAATATCGGCCGCAATAAGTGTTTGTTTTTTGCGCGTTTGATACCCTATGCTTACATTTTTTACGTCTACAATAAGTGCTGTTGCTGTGTTCATATTAGCTTAAAGTACGTTTTCTAATTAATAACCAAATAACAATAGGAGCTCCAAAAAGAGAGGTAATTGCATTAATAGGCAAGGTAAATTCACTGCTTGGAAGTTGGGCGATACAATCACAAATTAACATGATAATGGCGCCAGAAATTCCGACAGCAGGCAATAATATTTTATGATTGGAGGTATTGAAAACTAACTTAGTTAGATGTGGTACTGCCAATCCCACAAAGGCAATAGGCCCAGAAAAAGCAGTGATAACTCCTGTTAATAAACTTGTGGCRAYCAAAGTAATACGACGGGTTTTTTTGATRTTTACGCCCATACTCTTGGCATAATTTTCTCCTAAAAGAAGGCTGTTTAGTGGTTTTATAATAAATAATACCATAAARAATCCAAGCCCTGTGACTCCCGTCAATACCATTATTTCCACCCAACTTAAGTTTCCTAAACTACCAAAACTCCAAAACATATACTGTTGTAATTGATCGGCAGAACTAAAGTAAGCAAGGACGCTAATTAAAGCAGAAGACAAACTTCCAAACATCAATCCAATAATTAATATGGACATGGTGTTTTTYAGYTTATTGGCAGCAATCATCACAGCAAAAAGTACTGAAAAAGCACCCAAACTGGAGGCTAAGGCAATACTCCAATTAAATCCAATACTCGCCATTATACTTCCCGTAAAAAAMGAAGTTCCCAATACTAAAAGTGCCACTCCTAAACTGGCTCCAGAACTGATTCCTAGTACATAAGGACCTGCGWGAGGGTTTCTAAATAAGGTTTGCATTAATAATCCGCTGACAGATAATCCACTACCGACAATAATAGCAGTAATAGCTTTTGGAACTCTATAGTCYAAAATGATAAACCTCCAAGATGTTTTGACGGAGTCTGCATCCCAAAAAGTTTTTAAAATATCTTTTAAAGGTATGGAAACGGAACCTAAACTGATGTTGAGAAGCAGCGCTAAAAACAAGGCGCATCCTAATAAAATAAAGGCGGTATTATAGGTTGATGTAGTCTTCAATTATAAAAGTGTTTTGTTTAAATAACTCACCAATTGTTGAATAGCCAAACCACGATGACTAATTTTTCCYTTGGTATTCATATCCATTTCAGCAAAGGAAACAGTGTAGTTCTCGGGTTTAAAAATAGGGTCGTAGCCAAAACCAGCATCCCCTTGCTTTTTAGGGAGAATTTCTCCTGTGCWAATCCCTTCAAATACCGTCTGATTTCCGTTTAAATTTAAGCAAACAGCTGTCCTGAATTGTGCGCTCCTGTCTTTTTTATCCATCAAATTATCCAACAGTTTTTGCATGTTGTTTTCGGAGTTGTTTTCCAGACCAGCATATCGTGCAGAATAAACTCCAGGAGCATTGTCTAAAGAAGTTACTTCCAGTCCAGTGTCATCGGCAAAGCAATTATATCCATAGTTTTTGGTCACATGGTCTGCTTTTAAAATGGCGTTTCCTTCTAAGGTGTCCGCCGTTTCAGGAATATCTTCTAGGCAATTGATATCTTGTAAACTCAATATTTTTATATGTTCAGGAAGCATGGCTTGTACCTCTTTCAACTTATTTGCATTGTTAGTAGCAAATACTATTTCCAATTTATTCATGGTGGTAAGGTTCATTTTTTAAGATGGTAAATCCGCGGTATAATTGTTCTACAATAATCATTCGTATCATTTGATGTGAAAATGTCATTTTAGATAATGATATTTTTCCCACTGCTTTTTTATACACCGTTTCAGAAAAGCCATAAGGACCTCCTATCACCAGTACTAATTGCTTGATGCCGCTGTTCATTTTCTTTTGTAAAAATTGAGCGAACTCCGTAGATTTGAAAGTCTTTCCGTTTTCGTCTAATAAAATTAATTGATCAGATGGACCAATTTTTTTTAAGATTAAATCACCTTCCTTTTCTTTTTGCTGTACCTCGCTTAGATTTTTTACATTTTTAATGTCAGGGATTACCTCTAAGTCAAATTTTATATAATGTTTCAACCTATTTTCATACATTTGAATGAGTTGAAGGAGGTTTTTATCGTCGGTTTTACCTATCACCAATAATTTTATATTCATGTAGCAAAGATACTAAAGATTTCCCCTAGGAGTTTTAAAACAAAAAGTTATTTTTGTAGGTATAATAAAWCRRAAYATGATAAGTAAYGCTCAATTTGAAAAAGAATTAGAACTSATWATWAGYAATGCCATTCGCGAAGAYATMGGWGAAGGTGATYATAGCTCTTTGGCTTGTATTCCTAGTGATGCCGTTGGGAAAGCGAAGTTATTAGTAAAAGATACGGGAATTATTGCAGGTATAGAATTTGCAAAACGTGTGTTTTTACAAGTAGATCCTACCATGAAAATAGAAACAATCCTAAAAGATGGCGATGCTGTTAAACATGGAGATATTGCATTTTATGTGGAAGGGAAATCTCAATCTATTTTAAAAACAGAACGTTTGGTGTTAAATGCCATGCAACGTATGAGCGCCATTGCAACTAAAACACGTTCTTTTGTAGATTTATTAGAAGGAACAAATACGAAGATATTAGACACAAGAAAAACAACCCCAGGAATTCGTGCTTTGGAAAAATGGGCCGTTAAAATTGGTGGGGGCGTAAACCATCGTTTTGCGTTGTATGATATGATTATGTTAAAGGACAATCACATCGATTTTTGTGGTGGAGTGACCAAAGCCATTGTACAAACAAAGGAATATTTGATTGCAAATAAACTAGATCTGAAAATTATAGTGGAAGCACGTAGCTTGGAAGAAATTTCAGAAATTATGGAAACTCCAGGGGTACACCGTATTTTAATTGATAACTTTGATTATGCGACCACACGTAAAGCGGTAGCATTAATAGGTGATTATTGCCAAACAGAATCATCAGGAGGTATTAACGAAAACACCTTACGCAAATATGCTGAATGTGGTGTAGATTATATATCCTCAGGAGCCTTGACACACTCCGTTTATAATATGGATTTAAGTTTAAAAGCGGTGTAAATGACCAAACCAATAGAAGAGAAATTATTAAAAATCCCAGTGGTAAATGCCATGGTTCGATTTTTGAAATCTATTAAGATTCCATATTTCGAAGGACTTTCCTTGTACGATTTATTAGAAATGTACACTATAGGGATTGTTAAAGGTGCGTTGACCAACAGGGCAAGTGCCATTGCCTTTAGTTTTTTTATGGCCATATTTCCTTTTCTATTATTTATTTTAAATGTTATTCCTTATTTGCCCATYGATKCCTCCGATTTTATGGGGACGAWGTCGGGAATGTTACCACCCAAAACTTCTGATTTTTTCGATTCTATTGTGGAAGATATTATTAATAATAGAGGWGAAGGAGTCAATTATACCAACCTTRTWTTTGCCATATTTTTGATGGCCAATGGGGTGAATGCTATTTTCGCGGGGTTTGAGTTTTCCTACCATGTAAAATTAACGAGAACTGTTTTTTGGCAGTATGTATACTCTCTATGGGTAGGGATTGTACTGGCCTTGTTATTATTATTAACCATTGTAGTATTGGGGTATTTTGAGATTTATATTGTACAGTATTTAAGTGATTTAGCGGAAAAAACCATGCAATACGACCATATGAAAGGGGATATTATTGGCGTAAAAATTGGTCAAGTGCTGTTTTTTACTATGATGATTTACATAGGGACCTCCTTTTTGTATTATTTTGGAACCAAGGAAGGGAAAATCACCAAATTCTTTTCTCCTGGAGCGCGATTAACTACTGTGTTGATATTACTAACAACGTATTTGTTTGGTATTTATGTAACTGATTTCGCGCGTTATAACGAGCTTTATGGCTCTATTGGTGCCTTGTTGATTTTGATGTTATACATCTGGCTCAACTGTATTATTTTATTAYTAGGCTTTGAATTAAATGCCTCTTTAAACCGATTAAAACTTAGAAATGCAAAAAAATAAAAATAGTATTATTGCCATGATTCCTGCCCGTTTTGAAGCCAGTAGATTTCCTGGTAAATTAATGAAGGATTTAGGAGGGATGACAGTGATTCAGCGGACGTATGAAGCTACTGTAAACACCCAGCTCTTTGACGATGTGTATGTAGTCACTGATTCCGATATTATATTTGATGAAATTGTTTCCAAAGGAGGGAAAGCACTTAAAAGTAGGTCTGATCACGAATCTGGAAGTGATAGAATAGCGGAAGTTATCGTGGATTTAGACGTGGATATTGTGGTAAATGTACAAGGAGATGAGCCATTTACACAAAAAGAATCTTTGGAAAAATTATTGGCTGTTTTTACTGAAAAAGATGCGCATAAAATTGACGTCGCTTCTTTAAAAATAGAATTGACAGATTTAGGTGATATTCAGAATCCAAACAATGTAAAAGTGGTGACGGACGCTAATGATTTTGCCATGTATTTTTCCCGCAGTCCAATTCCTTATCCTAGAGATGAAAAAAAAGGAAGTTGGTACAAACACATTGGGATTTATGCCTTTAGAAAACAGGCTTTATTGGATTTTACAAAAACACCAATGACAATGCTCGAGGCCACAGAAAAACTGGAAAACCTTCGCTTCCTAGCCCACGATTTAAAAGTAAAAATGGTAGAAACCAACCAGATTGCCATTGGGATAGATACTCCAGAAGATTTAGAAGAAGCACGTACTCATTTTAACTAAAATTATATGGAATTTACACTCACTACTTTACTGAATGCTTCCCCAAAGGAAATTTACAATGCTTGGTTACAATCCGATGCACATACAAATATGACAGGAGGACCTGCCACAGCATCCAATAATGTAGGAGGTAAATTTACTGCTTGGGATGGGTATATTTGGGGGGAGAATTTAGCCTTAGTTCCAAATACTAAAATTGTCCAATCTTGGAGGACACACGAGTTCTCTGAAACCGATGGAGATTCCTTAATATCCATAACTTTTGAGGAGCAAAATCAGAGCACATTACTTACGTTAGTCCATAGTAACGTACCAACCGATGGGGACAAATATAAAAAAGGTTGGGTAGACCATTATTTTGAGCCGATGGCTTCTTATTTTTCTAATAAATAAGTAAAAAACAAGATTTACAGGCTTAATATCAGTGCAATACTTGATGTTAAGCCTTTTTTTTATTATCTCATGTTTACTTTTTTTGATGTAAAATTGATATATGCATTCCGGTAGTTTTAACTCAAATTCATTATAGTACTTTCAGTTTTCTACCTTTTAAAAAACGTGCGATGAATCGTGCATAAGTTTCTCTAATCTATACTGTATTGTAAAGCTTTGATATACAGTGAATGTGTATTTTTTTCATACATTTTTAAACCTTTATTTTCTTTTTTGTTTTTGTTTAAGCTGCTGATAGCTAAATTGCTTTTGCTGTTAGAATTTTCATGGACTATGTATTTGTATATATTTGATAAGAAAAATTGCAAACTGAAACATCAAATGCTCTGAATCAATGAGACTTTTTTTGTTTCCTATTTATTTATCAAATTTTATAATTACAGGAGATGCCAATGTTGGTACTCCTTGTTATTATATACAATTTTTAGAAATAAAGATTAATTACACGTTTTATGAAAAAGCTATCTCCTATTCGTAAAGTAACGCTGCTGGCGTTGCTTATTTCTGTATGTACTACTAATGTATTTTATGCCTTAGACAGCAAAAGTAATTTTAATGTTTATCTCAACAATACAACTTCATCTATGGAAGATGGAATTGGATTGTTTGCGTATTTAGATATGGCAGTTACAAGTACAGATGGTTTTTCCTATATCAAAACATTTGGTGCTATCGAGTTTGAAAAGGCTTCTTCGGATATGTTAATTAAGGATACCGGCATAGATAATTTAATAATAGCTCCCTTTAATGTATTTGCAAACTGTACAGTAAATGCTGGAGGAGATATAAATGTATGTGATCCTACAGCTACTCTAATAGGAGCAGGTGCAGCAAGTAATGGTGTAGCAGGGACTACTTGGTCGTTTGTATCGGGACCTGGTGTTACTCCAACTATTACGTCTCCTTCTCAATTAACTACTGGAATAACGGGAATGACCGACATTGGAGATTATGTGTTTCAGTTATCGCAATTATGTACCGACGGAGGAACAGCCGTTTCTCAAGTTACGGTAACTGCAAATCCACGTCCAGCAAGTTTTACTGCAGGACCGGATGTTACGGATGTTTGTGCTATTACTGGAACCACTCCTTTAGCGGGTGTTATTCCTGCTGGATTTACGGGGGAATGGACCATAGAATTTGTTACAGATTATACCAAATCTGATAATGGTTTTTTGACTAGTACTACTAGTGCAACTCCCACTTTTTCTTTAATTGAAAAGGTATTTCACGAAGTAGACCCTGCTTATTATTTAATATTGACCATTACTTCTTTGGATGGACTTTGCGAATTTGAAGACAAGACCTTAGTTCGTTTTCTGCCTAATCCAAACATAAATCCTAAAATAATTTCTGATGATTGTTATGGTAAGTATATTAATTTAGAAAGTCCTCCTTTTATGAATACCTATAATACGGATAGTTCGGCTGGAGTAAATGGTGCGACCTTCAGTGTTAATGTAATTTCTCAACCATCGGGAGCGAATATGCAATTTACTGATATTGCATTAGGGAGGATGTATTTTGATGGAATTACTGAGCCAGGGGATTATGTATATACCATTACCGTGAATTCGGGTACTTGTGGTACATTTACCTCAGCCCAGTCCACATATACTTTTAATGGTTTAGCTCCTGGAAAACCTTTAATTGAGYCGTATAGTAATCAATTTTGGTATATTTATGACCTTGGTGGTATGGAAATTCATTGTGGAATCTCAGATATTGGGACACCAGAATCATTCTTTTACGATATAAATCCTGTTGATTTAGCAAATACTATAGCAGTGGTAACAAGTGCAGGTATTCTGCCAAATGGAGCAAGTACACCTACTATAACTCAGCTTGGAGCAGGTACTATGCAAAGAGAAGTTCAAGTAGATCCTGGTGTTAGTGGTTGGAAAATTGGTACTTATAAGTTTAATATACAACTTACTTCTGGAGGTACTTGTTTTAATGATTATTCATATTATATTCATATATCGGATCAAGGGAGGGAGCCGTTAGCAGTTTCAGATGTATCCGTTTGTTATCCAGGAGCAGGAACAACTGATGTTGAAATTGTTTTACCTGAGGTATATAAAGGGGCAGTGGATCCTTCTTATTTTCAATCCTCTTGGGGACGTTATGAATTTAAAACTTTATCTAAACCTGCTGGGGCAATTCTGCCTACTTATGGTGATTATTATACACGAGACCTTACAAACGGAACAACTGTTATTTCAAACTTAAGTGTTCCTGGTGAATATATCTTTGAAATTTGGGTAGATGGGTCAAGTGCTTCTCCCTTTCTTTCACATGAGTATGCYTGTRCAGATGGWKMWRYTYYTSAARATCSTTTARYWACYACMTTTAAAGTTTTTGTAGAAGAAACAATWAATGCCAATGCAGGAAGTGCTCAAGTATTTSMATGTGCWAGTGATACYAACCTTCAAGGAAACRATCCAGGTACTGGAACAGGTGTTTGGAGYYTWRTWAGTAARCCWGCATTAGCCACAGATCCTACCATTGTAAGYCCWTYAACYGCCTTAACATTTATAGAGGATATWGCTATAGYAGGAGATTATACCTTTAGATAYWCAATTACAAGTGCAAACGGTGGATGTACWTCTTCCGACGAGGTTACAATGACCGTAAATAGCCCYTCTATTGTAGTGCTAGAACAAATAGATGCCAGCATAGATCCTAGTTGTCTAGGAACTAAAAATGCATTTACAGTAGCYGCTACRGGTGGTTCTGGTGCTGGATATAAYTATACCTTGGATGATGGAAYTWCAACWGWGACCAATGSHACAGGTGCGTTTACAGGTTTAACTATTGGTACTTATACAATTACTGCTACCGATGGAGCTGCTTGTGAATCAAAAGAATTAACTATAACTATTGCTGCCTCTACAAATGTAGATACGGACCGGGATGGTGTTTCCGATATCTGTGATTTAGATGATGATAATGATGGGATKTTGGATGTAGATGAATGTTTTAAAACGGTAGCAACTTTTTCTGTGAATAGTACTGGAACTGCAGGAGATATAGTACTTCCTGGTGGAGGAACAGCCAATTGGGAGGTCACTAATGCAGCTATAATTGATGGGTCTGGAATTTCAGATAATAATGAAATATTTTTTGTTTACGATGGAACTAGCCCATGGGACTTAACTTCAAATTTTTCCATTTCAAATATTCCGGCTAATTCAGAAGTGCAATTAAGACTCTCAGGATTTGTAGATGCAGGAAGTAGTGGCTATACTTCTTTTGGATCTAAATTCTCAGAATATACCATCTCTTGGATTGGAGGAACAGGAAATGCCGTGATTAATGACCCTTATATACGCCCAGGTAATTCGGGAAGTACACAACAAATAGTTGGAGGATTAGTAGGGCAGCAACAAAGTCTTGCTAATGGAGGAACTTTTATACAAACTACAGGTGACATTAATAGTGGTGCATGGTCTAATAGTAAATTAGAATGGTATATCGATTTCCCTGTAGGTGCTACTTCCTTTATTATTAATGCGATAGGAGGCGCAGGTAAAGAAGGTTTTAGGTTTTCTGTCATAGAATCTTACTGCCCAGATACAGACAACGATGGTATTCCTAACAGTCTAGACCTAGACTCAGACGGCGACGGCTGTCCAGATGCCTTAGAAGCAGGAGTTACAGGAACCTTTATTAACGGAGACCTAGTAAATGGCGATGGWACAACGAATACAACAACAGACGCCACAGATGCCATAGCTCAAGGTCCTTATGGATTAAATGGCTTGGCTAACTCTTTAGGAGGAGYAGGAAATGAAGATGATGCAAATGCAAYWACWAGTTATACATCTACGTATACTAYGGATGCMTTGGACGCCGCTATAAACAATTGCCCAGTAGACTGTATCGCCATAAACAACACAGGACCAACATGTGATTTTGACGGTGATGGCGTTATAAACTCTGATGATTTAGATGATGATAATGATGGGATTTTAGACAGTAACGAATGTCAAGAAATTATTATAGAAGAAAATTTTGGAACTGGATCAAGAACATCATCTCCTTATACTAATTATACCTATATCAATGCTGGTTTTATATTAGATGGACAGTATGCAATAGATTTTAATCCCGAAAACGGGAGGTATGATTGGCATAATTCAGTAGATCATACTGTTGGTGATGTTTCCGGTCGTATGTTACTTGTGAATGCTGATTTTAGTCCAGGAGAATTTTATAGGAATGATGGAATTACGGTAAGCGCTAACGCTGACTATCGTTTTGAATCATTTTTTGCGGCATTGGTTAAAATAGATCCGGCAATCTGTGGAGGTACTGGAGGGATTCCAATTAATATAAAGTTTTTAATTGAAGATAATGCCACAGGAAATGAATTAATTAGTGGAGTTACTGGAGATTATTTCGGGACAAATAGTATTGAATGGAAATCATTTAAATTAGATTTTAATTCGGGAGCAGTTACGTCCATAAACCTAGTGTTATTAAATAATGGAATTGGAGGATGTGGAAACGATCTAGTAATTGACGATATTACCTTTAAAACCTTATCTCCATGTGATACAGATAATGACGGAATTATAGATAGTTTTGATACAGATTCAGACAATGATGGTTGTTACGATTCCATCGAAGCAGGACATACCGATCCAGATTCGGATGGTGTTTTAGGAACGTCTCCTGTACTTGTAGATGCGTTTGGTGTAGTACAATCACAAGGAGGTTATACTAATACAACTGTAGGTGTTACCCTTGCAACTCAAGTAACTTTAACACCTTCTTTAATAGATCAATCGGTTCAGACTGGTGCAATAGTCACTTTTACAGTTAGTGCCTCTGCATTAAATGCGGATTCATATACTGGATCAACTCCTAATTATACGGTAAATGCAAATGATGGATTGTTGTACCAATGGCAAGTGGATAATGGAGGAGGTTTTGTAGATATTATAAACGATGGGTTATATGTAGGTGCAAATACGGCTTCATTAAGTATTTCAAATGTGCAAATTTCAATGGATACAAATAACTATCGTGTCATAGTTAACCATGTAGGAAATAGTTGTATGCAAGAAGAATCATTGTTGTTATCTGTAGTAGATGCTTGTGACCCAGTTGCTTCAGGGAATACTGATGCAGATTTAGATGGAGTGTCGGATGTATGTGATTTAGATGATGATAATGATGGAATATTAGATATTGACGAATCAACAGTATCGTGTTCAGATTTATTATTAAATGGTGATTTTACCACGAATACTTCTTGGACCTATTCAGCAGAGGCCCCCTCTGCCAATGCAGAGGCAGGTTTTTATATAGATACAAATGAAAATTGGATGCGTTTTAATGCCGATCATGGTGGTGAAAGCGTGGCTAGTGCAACTTTTGAAGCGGCAGGACAAATTGTAAATCAGTTAGATTTCAATTTTGGATATAACTATTTCGGTGGAGATCAGCCGCTAGAAATCCATGTGAACGGGATTGTGGTTGCTGTTATTGATATCTTTCAAGGTACAGGAGGTACCAGTGTTACCTATACAAATGGAGCTACAGGTACGCCAAGTTCAATAAGTGAATCATCGTATGGCAATTGGACTATGACTCCGGTGCATATCGATTTGGGATATGCAATTGCTGTGACATCTTTGGATATTGTAGTAAAAGGATTGGAAGTTGGTATAGGTGGTGGTAGACCGGATTTTGCCATCAATAATATTAAATTATCCAATACTACAGCGTTTGGTAATGTAGATGCCAACGGTGTTTATTGTCAGTATTTTGATATAGACACCGACAACGATGGAATCCCAAACCACTTAGACCTAGATTCAGACGGAGACGGTTGTCCAGATGCATTAGAAGCAGGAGTTACAGGAACCTTTATTAACGGAGACCTAGTAAACGACGATGGCACCAATACCAACACCAATACAATAACAGACACAGCAGATGCAGTAGCCCAAGGTCCTTATGGATTAAATGGGTTTGCAGATACCTTAGAAACAAATGAAGATGGTGTTTATACGGGTACATACACGTATTCTAGTGCTATAGATGATCAAGATACTTCTTCATGTTGTGAATTGGATAATACATTGTCTGCAATAGGGAGTACTCCAACAACTTGTATCCCTGCAAATGATGGTAAAATAACGATTTCAAATGGAGGTTTATTAGCGAGTACTTCATATATAGTAACTTATGTATTTGATGGGGCTAGTGTAACTACAGTGTTACCAAACCCTACTACAAATGCTTCAGGAGAAATTGTTTTAACAGGACTTGATGTAGGAGACTATACTTCACTTACGGTTACAGCTGTTGATAATGCAACTTGTACAGAAACATTAAATGTAACAATTACTATAAGTGATTTAGACTTTACCTTAACCACAGGAGCTGGTGCTACGGATGAAACCTGTAATAATTGTGATGATGGAACATTGTCTGCGACACCAGTAGGAGGTTCTGGAACATACACGAGTTATGTATGGGATTTAGTCTCATTAGAAGCTGATAGTAGTGCTCAATTAGGAATTTACACCACGCAAAATGTATCTAATGTTGCACCAGGTAGCTACCAAGTAACGGTAACGGATTCATTTGGCTGTACCTCAGTTGAGAGTGTCGTAATTAATCCATTCAACTGTAATTCTGCAGTTGTAATTAATTCAATTACTCCAACCGATGCTACTTGTAATGGATTTACAAACGGAGCGGCTACAGCAGTTGTAACTGCTGTAAATACACCAATAGTATATACTTGGACAAATGCTACAGCAACAATAGTAGGAACTAATTCTGCTACGTTAACTGGTCAGCCAGCAGGGGTTTACACCTTAAATGTTACCGATAGTAAAGGATGTTTCTCGGAACAAAATGTGACGATAGGCGAGCCAACAGAAGTGTTAGTAGCAAATGCAAATGTAGTGACTCATCAAGCTACTTTAGCGGGAACGGAAGGRTMTGTAACTGCGGTACCAACWGGAGGKACARCAGGTTATACTTATTCTTGGAATTCGTCACCGGTACAAACTACACAAACCGCTACAGGATTATTGCCTGGAGATTATACGGTAACAGTAACCGATGCAAATTTATGTGTAACAACGGCCACAGTAACTGTAAATGCAATTAACTGTACCATTAATTTAACAGGAAGTTATACCGAGATTTTCTGTAATACTGATACCTCAGTTGCAACTGCAACTATTGTAGGAGGAACTGCACCATATACRTATAYATGGGCAACCGTAGCGGCTCCTGGTACTCCAATACAAACCACTACCGCATCAGTATTGTTAACCGATACGATGACCTTAGTAGCTGGAGARTATGTAGTAACAGTATTAGATGCTCAAGCWTGTCCATCTACSRCAAACATTACWATTTTRSAACCKGCTTTATTAGAAGTAGGCTTGGCRGCATCGCCGGTTGCTTGTAAAGGAGATGYAACAGGRTCTATAGATGTAACCGTAAGTGGAGGAACAGCAGCTTACTYGTATTCATGGAMAATGGATGGAGTTGCAATMGCAGCAACCACGCAAGATTTAAATAAYTTAGAAGATGGATTGTATGAAGTTACTGTAACGGATTCAAAAGGATGTAAAGTAACACAGTCTAAACAAATAACAGARCCTACGGATGTYTTGTCTATAACTATTTCAGCTACAAATGAAACGAYTGTAGGAGGCAWTGACGGAACACTTTCAGTTATTCCTTCGGGAGGTACYGCGGGAAGTATTGCTGATTATACCTATGTATGGTCTCAAGTATCTCCAATTGTTGTTTCGAGTTCATATATCATTCAATCACCTACAAATGTGGCGCCAGGAACTTATGAGGTGCTCGTCTCGGATTTAAATAGTTGTACTGTTTTAGAGAAAATTACTGTGCTACCAGCACTTGATTGTACAACTACGGAAGTGTTCGATTGGACTTCTAATGTTTGGGAACCTGCGAGTACTTCAAACTCATATACACAAATGGGAGTGGATATTGTAGTTAATGTTATCCCTCCTTCTGGTGGATTTGAATTTGGATCACCGGGTGTTCTTGCTTTATATCAAGGAAATGAACTGGCTTCAGATGATCAGTTAGTTCTTACAGTCTTGGCTAGTAATTTAGATGGAGATGCAGCAACTACAAATATGACCTTTGGAACTACTGGTATTGGAGTAGAAAATTTAAGCTTCTCTTTATTCGATATTGATGGTGGATTTAATGGTGCTACTATTATTTATGGAGAACAAGTAACGGTGATAGGATACTTAAATGGCGTTCCTGTAATTCCAATACTTTCAGGTTCATCTATTCATTCAATTGCGGCAAATGTTGTAATCGCTGATGCTGTTGAGGTGGATGCTTTGGGCGCTGATTCCGCAAACGGAGTTGTGGGCGTTTATTTTGAAACTGCTGTAGATGCGGTAGATGTTATCTTTACCATCGCACCTGGAGCAATTTATGGAGCTGCTTCTAAACCTGGTATGTCCTTGTATAATCTTAGCTATTGCCAACCATTGTGCCCATTACCAATTTTAACTACAGGGCCTTTAAATTGTGATGGGGCTGGAAATTATAGTTTCCAAATATTTTCAAATGTAGCGAATCCTTTATCAGATATTACAGTATCTGCTGGGGCAAGTATTGTTGGAAATATAGTAACAGCTCCTTTAGATACGAATGTAACCGTGACAGCATCAAATCCTTTGAATTGTGCTACGGAGGTTGAGGTTGTTGTTACTGCTTTGACAACCTGTCCAACACTCTGTAACTTACCAGATTTAAGTGTCGGAGATGCGGTATGTATCGGAGGAGGAAATTATAGCATTGCCATCAACGAAAGTACCGGAGCTACGATTACCGTAAACGGAAACCCAGTTGCCGCAGGAAGTACTTCAGTAACGCTAGCCATCACGGATGGAGCGGCAGTTATAGAAGCGAGCAACGGAGCAACATGTACCGTAAGTTACAGCGTTGCTGCCCCAGCAGATTGTACGATTGATCCATGTTTAAATGGACCTATTAGTATGGGGGCAGCGGTATGTGATGGAACAGGAGACGGGTTTACTGCTACTTATATCTTAGCAGAAGGAGCGAGTATTATCAGTGTAACGAACGGAACAGATAATAACGATGGAACTATTTCCGGAACAACTGCTACAGGAAATATAACTGTGGTAGCAAGTATTCCAGGATGTTTACCAACAAGTACGATTATCGTACCAGCGGCAGACTGTCCAGAATGTGTCATCCCAGTATTGACTTTAGGAGCCATCGATTGTCAAGGAATCACTTATGATATTACATTCTTTAGTGATGCCTTAATTACAGATCCAAGCATTGGAGGAGGAGCCGTATTTAGCCAAACAGGAATWACAGGAATCCCAGTAGGAACGGACTTTAATTTAGTCTCAGGAACTGGAACSTGTATAATTACAAGATCAATTGTAGGACCAGACGCTTGTCCAACACTCTGTAACTTGCCAGATTTAAGTGTCGGAGATGCGGTATGTATCGGAGTTGGAAATTATAGCATTGCCATCAACGAAAGTACCGGAGCTACGATTACCGTAAACGGAAATCCAGTTGCCGCAGGAAGTACTTCAGTAACGCTAGCCATCACGGATGGAGCAGCAGTTATAGTTGCAACTAACGGAGCAACATGTACCGTAAGTTACAGCGTTGCTGCTCCAGMAGATTGTACGATTGATCCATGTTTAAATGGACCTATYAGTATGGGGKCAGCRGTWTGTGATGGAACAGGAGACGGRTTCACTGCYACTTATATCTTAGCAGAAGGAGCGAGTATTATCAGTGTAACGAAYGGAACAGATAATAACGACGGAACTATTTCCGGAACAACTGCTACAGGAAATATTACTGTGGTAGCAAGTATTCCAGGATGTTTACCAACAAGTACGATTATCGTACCCACGGCAGACTGTCCAGAATGTGTCATCCCAGTATTGACTTTAGGAGCCATCGATTGTCAAGGGACCACCTATGATATTACATTCTTTAGTGATGCCTTAATTACAGATCCAAGCATTGGAGGAGGAGCCGTATTTAGCCAAACAGGAATTACAGGAATCCCAGTAGGAACGGACTTTAGTTTAGTCTCAGGAACTGGAACTTGTATAATTACAAGATCAGTTGTAGGACCAGACGCTTGTCCAAGCCTATGTAACTTACCAGATTTAAGTGTCGGAGATGCGGTATGTATCGGAAGTGGAAATTACAGCATTGCCATCAACGAAAGTACCGGAGCTACGATTACCGTAAACGGAAATCCAGTTGCAGACGGAAGTACTTCAATAACATTAGCCATCACGGATGGAGCAGCAGTTATAGTTGCAACTAACGGAGCAACATGTACCGTAAGTTACAGCGTTGCTGCCCCTGCAGATTGTACGATTGATCCATGTTTAAATGGACCTATCAGTATGGGGTCAGCAGTATGTGATGGAACAGGAGACGGATTCACTGCCACTTATATCTTA